>JAPOXI010000133.1 GCA_026707185.1 Chloroflexota bacterium | reverse complement strand
GGGTCCAGGTCGGCGCCGTCGTGCCAGTTCGTCTCGTAGCTGGCCGGCAGCCACAGCGGGATGCGCCGTGCCGACAGCCACTCCAGCCACTCCCCCACCACCCATGACCTGAACGGGTAGTGGTGCAGCGTCGGCACCATCCGAACCGCCCGCACGTCGGCCGCCTCGATCTGGGCCGCGGTCTCGTCCAGGTCGTCGAATGTCGGGTTGCAGACGAACTGCGGCATTAGCCGCGACTCGTCGCCAATCGCCTCCAACAGCCCCGCGTTGCCCTCTGCCGAGTCGAATGCCGCCGCGTGCGGCGCGTACACCAGCGCCCGCTCAACCCCGGCCCGATCCATTTCCGCCAGCAACCCGGCCGCGTCGTCCACCGCCACCCGCCGATCATGCCGCCGCCCCAGCGCCGCATTCGCGTCAAGCGCCGGCACCTCCGGCCGGAAATCCAGGTCGACGGACGGAGTCACTGCAAGTCGCTCCTAACCGTCGCCCCGCGCCGCGTCCGCCGCCCACACGTCCAATGGGTTCTCCCGCACCGTCATCGGCAGGTCCACCCGCGCCCGCCGCCGGTGCGACTCCCAGGCCGCGTGCATCATCTCCATCGCCGTCCGGCCTTCACGCCCGCTCGACTCGGGATCGCGGTCCTCCTGGATAGCCTCCCACAGCTCCCGGAACATGATCCCTTGCAACCGGTCGCGCGACTCCGCCTTGGTAAGTGGCACGCCGTGCGGCGCGTCTTCCGATGACATCGGCACGTGCTCCCACTGGTGGTTGTACACGGGCGACATGTGCGAGCCGTAGTGCCGGTACAGGTTCGTATCCACGCTTTGCCGCAGCGCATAGCGTCCCCGCGTGCCGAAGATATCCAGCCCGTACGAGCGGTCGTCGTTGTCCGCCTCCATCCAGAAATTGATGCTGATGTTGATGCCGCCCGCCGCCCCGTAGGTGGCGAACATTCGCTCGCCCATCACCCTGCCGCTGTCAACGTGCCGGCCGTGAATCTCCGTACTCGGCCTGATGTCCGCCGCCGTGCCCTCGCGGCCATCCACCGTCACGTGCCCGTGCGCCCACTGCACGTCCGGCGCGAACACCCGCGCCCAGTCGGCGATGTGCGTGCCCATCTCCGTCATCTCGGTGGCCGACGGACGCGCCCCCTTGTTGTAGGCCTGGATCGCGAATACCTCGCCAATGTCCCCTGACGCGATCAGGTGCCGCACCAGCCCGTTGTAGCCGCTGGCCCGCTTGATGTGATTGATCGCCAGCTTCACCCCGTTGCGGTCGCAGGCCTCGATCATCGCGTCGCAGTCGGCCAGCGACAGCGCCATCGGCTTCTCGCAAAACACGTTGAAGCCTGCCTCCGCCGCGGCAATCGTGGCCGGCGCATGGAACGACCCGTGCGTCGTCACGAACACCACGTCCGGACGCGTCCTGTCGTACAACTCGTCCCAGGTTTCGTAGACGGCGTCCGTTCCCCAGGCCTGCCGGTAGCGCTCGCGGGCCTCGGGGCTGACATCGCATCCGCCCACCACTCGCGCACCCAGCTCCTGCACCGCCGCCCGCGTGTGGTTGTGCCCCATGCCCCCGCACCCCACCACCGCGATCCTTGGCTCGGCCATCGTCGCCACCGCCCCGCGTTCGCGCGTCGCACCAGGAGTCTACGCCTGCTGGCGCCGGTATTACGACACGGCCCGGACTGTCGGCGTAGTTCGATAGTTGTATCCGCCCCCTAACTGGACCATTAGTTGACTAAGAAACAAATGACCTGAGTGTGCTGCCCACGGTTGTTGCCGTCTGGCGCGGGTGCTACGCTCGCCGGCAGGCGTCAATCGGACGTAGAGACGCTGGGCTGATACCGAAGGGCGGAACAACAGTGGTAACCAGGTACTCGGGGATGTCCTTGATCGTCGGTGTGATTCTCACGGTTGTCTCCTCGTTGTTTCACCCGGGAATTGCCCTCATTAATCCCGTGGAACAAACCGATTTTCCGGCCGCCGTTGGCGCAATGGGCGATGCGCCAGTCCTCGCGCATTTGATGACCCTCCTGAATGTGCTCGGGATGTTGCTCATGTGCTTCGGCGTCCTGGCGCTCTTCCCGCTTGCCACCAGGCAAGGAGGAATTGGCGGTACTTTTCTCAGGTTCGGCATCTTTGTCTCCATCGTCGAATGGTGCAGCATTGTCGTCGGCTTGGGTATGCGCCACTACGTCGCCCACCTCGCGCAGCGCGCCGCCGACGCGCCGGCCGGGTCGGAATTACAGGCGTCCTTGCAGCAATCCGCCCTTCTGGTACATACAAGTATGTCCGCGGTTCTCGTGGTTTTCGTTACGCTCTTCCCGTTTGCCTCGTTCTTCCTCGGCGCCGGTCTGATCAGCCGGTTTCAGGACCTCAATGCAAATAAGATCGCATCCTACGGACTCGCCCTGTTTGGACTTGGCGGGCTAGGCATTTTCATGATAATCATGTTTGCGGGCGTAGAGGATCCCGTCGGACTCCTGCTGGTCAACAACATCTTCCTGTTCCTGGGTTCCATCTGCCTCCTCACCCTGGGCATCGGCATGTACAAGGGCCAGCCCGGCCTCGCCGAGGAGGGCTCCTCCAGCTAGGCCGCGGTTAACGGCGCTTCCGAATCCTGCGAGCCTGAGGCGCCGCAATCAGGGGCGGTGTTGCGCCCCAGGCCCGGACCAGCACGCGGCACCCGTGTATTGGCGGGCTCATGCGCCTCGCACATCGCATGGCCATCGCCGCAAGTGGACTGTTGGAGTCGCCACCTGGCGCCTAGGCGTAACAGCCAGGCAACTCGCAGCGCGGCCTTGACGCTCGGGCCCAAGTCGTGTACTAATGCTGCATACCCCCCCTGCCGTCTAGGTGGCAGGGTCGAGGCCGCCCCACCGGGCGGTCTCTGTCTTTATCGGGTGGTCTCCGATCTGTCGAGGAGGCGCCCGCGTGATCACCAACTTCTACGTCGACGGATTTAGCCTCTACAACCGCGCCGTCAAGCACGCCCCCTTCAAGTGGCTGGACCTGCGAACCCTGGCCGAGACGCTCTTTCCCAACGACGACATCCAGCGCATCTACTACTTCACCGCCCTCGTGCGGCCGCGCCCGAACGACCCCATCAGGTCGAGCGGCAGGACGCCTATCTGCGCGCACTGGCCACCCTGCCGGGCCTGGAAATCCACTACGGCGAGTTCCGCGAGCGCGTCAAGCAACGCCCGCTCGCCAGTCCGCGACCCGACCTCCCCAGGTACGTCCGCATCCGCGACACCGAGGAGAAGGGCTCCGACGTCAACCTGGCCACCCGCCTGTTGGTTGGCGGATTCACCGCTGACTGCGAACAGGCCGTCGTCGTCTCCAACGACTCCGACCTGGCCGCCCCAATCCGCTACGTGAATCACGACCTGGGACTGCGGGTCGTCGTGGTCAATCCGGACTCCCGAACCAGCACCCACAACGACCTGGTCAAATCCGCCACGTACGTGAAGCGGATCTGGAAAAGCCACCTGCGCAACAGCCAGCTCCCGCGAACCATCGCCGACGCCCACGGCCTCATCACCAAGCCGGCTGCCTGGTAGGCACACCTCCGGCCGCCGCTACGCTGGCTAGCATGAGGGGCCGTCGCTTCAAGCGCCGCGCGCCCACTGCCGGGGTGGCGGAACGGTAGACGCACGGGACTTAAAATCCCGGGACTTCGGTCGTATGGGTTCGAATCCCATCCCCGGTACCAGGAGCCAGCCACCGGACCCTTCGGCGCGACGTCTTGCCGCACTGGCTTAGTTGGTTGCGACGAGATAGGCCACCCGGATTCCGGGCTTAGCCCGCGCTGGATCCTTGCGTACTCACCCGATGACCGACCGAAACCTCGTTCTAATCACCCTCGCCGTCGTCGGCGACGCCCTCGTCTTCGTGCTGTTCATTGCGCTCACCCCTATCGAGCATGGCAGCGTCGAGCTCGCCGCGTTCTGGCGCACCGGCCTGCCGTTCGCGGGCGTCTGGCTCCTCGTCTCGCCCTGGCTCGGCGCCTTCCGCATCTCCACCCTCACCCGCTGGCGCCTGGTCGTCTGGCGCATCCCCCTCATCTGGCTCGGCTGCGGCATCGTGGCCGTCATGCTGCGCGTCTGGCTCACCGACCGCACCTTCTCCTGGGCCTTCACCATCGCCTCCATCACCCTCGTCGCCGCCATGCTCCTCGCCTGGCGCACCCTCCTCCTCTTCGCCGCCCGCCGCATCCAACGGAACTAGCATTGGCCGCGCAAGACGCCAGGCCGGTCGTGCCGAGGACATCCGCATGGCAGCCATCGATCCGCTGAACCTCCTCCTCATCACGTCGGACCAGCACCGGCGCACCGCAGCCGGTTGCTACGGCCACCCCCTGGCGCACACGCCGAACCTCGACGCGCTGGCCGAAAGGGGTGTCCGCTTCGACTCCGCCTACTGCAACTTCCCCATCTGCGTGCCGTCGCGCGCCAGCCTGGCCACCGGCCGTTACGCCCACGAACTGGGCGTCTGGGACAACGCCGCCCCCTACATCGGCCAGCGACCCAGCTGGGGCCACCGCCTGTTCCAGCACGGCCACGCGGTCACCACCATCGGCAAGCTCCACTTCCGCCGGCCCGACGACGACACCGGATTCCCCGACCAGCGCATCCCCATGCACGTCAAGGAGGGCGTTGGCGACCTCTATGGCTCCCTACGACCGGACGTCCCCCGCCAGCGCAACTACCTCACCACCGCCGCCAACCCGCGCGTCGGCGAGTCCGAGTACATGCGTTACGACGCCGCCACCACCCGCCAGGCCATCGACTGGCTGACAACCGATGCCCAGCGGCACACCGCGCCCTGGTGCCTCTGGGTCTCCTACACCCTGCCCCACTCGCCCTTCGCGGCCTCGGCGGAAGACCTCGCCAGGTACCCGATGGAGGACATGGAGCTGCCCGTCAACTTCCGCTCCGCCGACTGGCCGCGCCACCCGCACATCGACTACATCCGCGAACAGCGCATCCAGTCGCCCGAGGAGGAGCTTGACGAAACCCTGGTCCGCCGCACCATCGCCACCTACCTCGCCATGTGCACCTACCTGGATCGCCAGATCGGCGCGGTGCTCGCGGCGCTGACCGAGCAGGGACTGGACTCATCGACCCGCGTCATCTACACCAGCGATCACGGTGAAATGCTCGGCGACCACGGCATGTGGGGCAAGAACCTCATGTACGAGGGCGCCTCGGCCGTTCCCTTCCTGATGGCCGGACCGGACATTGCCCAGGGCCAGACTGTTTCCCAGCCCGCTTCTCTGGTCGATCTCTTTCCGACGATCGTTGAAGGCGTCGGCATTCAACTTCGCGAGGCGGACACCGATCTTCCCGGCATGTCCCTATGGCCCGCCGCGCATGGCGACCCGCTGCCCGAACGCACGATCTTCGGCGAGTACCACGCCTCGGGTTGCCGCGAGGCCATGTACATGCTGCGCGACTCCACCCACAAGTACGTCCACCACGTCGGCGACCCTCCCCAGCTCTTCGACCTGGCCACCGACCCCAACGAAACCCGTGACCTAGCCACCGACCCAAAGTCGAGCGACCTACTCAAACACTTCGAAGGGCACCTGCGCACCATTGTGGACCCCGAAGCCGTAAACCGCGCCGCCAAGGCCGACCAGGCGCGACGCATCGAAGCTGGCGGCGGCCTGAAGGTCATCACCCAGCGCGGTCCCATTGCCGGCGGCACTCCCGCCCCCAATCAATTCCGGAGTCACTGAGCACGTTCTACCGCTCCGCCGGCCCGTTCCCGCGCTGGAGTCCAGGCGTCGATTGGCCTGCGGATGATGTAGCGCGCGAGGCCGGCAAGCGCGGCAATGTTCGCCAGCAGGGCATATCGGGTCCACACCACGAGCCGGCCGCTCGTTGGGAACGCCACGAGCGCCGCTGCGAGAACAAGGCTCGACGACCAGACCCGGCGCTGCGCCGGTGAGCGCGGAAACGCGAGCAGCGCAAGGCCGGCCGCCATGACCAGCGGCGTGGCGATGCGCAACAGCTTGTGGCCGGAGAGCTTCCACCAAAGGTCACCTCGCGTAGCGCGAAGAAGCTCCGGCAGGCTCGCCAGTGCGAAAAGCGCTCCCGAAGTCGTTCGGGTTCTGGCCGTGAATCCCTGGCCGGTGCCGGGCGACGGCGCTTCAATGGCTCGGGCCTTTGGCGCGAAGACGATACGTCCGCCCGCCCGAATGGCTCGAAGCGAGATCAGCAGATCGTCCGCCGCGCCGGCGCAGGCCGAAGCATCGACACCCGTGGCGCGGACCGCATACAGGGCGCCATCGGCTCCGGCGATGGAGCCGCTGGCGCTTTCGCGGGCGCGGATCCAGCGTTCATATCGCCAGTAAGTCGCTTCGGGACCAGCGCCAATGTGCTTGGCGCCCGAGACGACGGCTACGGATGGGTCGGCCAAGGGAGCAACGAGGTGGCGAAGCGCGTCGCGTGCGAGGAGTACATTGGCGTCGGTGAACGCGATGACCTCCCCGCGCGCATGCGGGAGGGCCGCGCGGATGGCGGCCAGTTTGCCCAGCTGTCGAGGCAATTCGATGACCCGGAGGCGTTCATCACCGGCCGCGCGGGCAGCGTCCGCTGTGTCGTCGGTGCAACCGTCGCAGACCACGGTGCATGTGTATGTACCAGGTGCGTAGTCCTGCTCAAAGACGTTGCGGACTTTCGCGCCGATCAGCGCCGCCTCGTTATGCGCGGCGATCACGACTGCAACGAGTGGTTTGTGGTTCAGGTCAGTGAGGTATGGGCGGGGTCGAAGGATCGCCGCCGCCCACACCAGCGCGGGATAGCCTGCGTAGGCGGCCAGCGGAAGGCCGAGAAACGCGCTCAGCCCGAGCAGGCGTCGGGCTTTCACTCCGCGAGTCGGACGTGCCGCGCGAGGCGCCCGCAGGCCAGCGCGAGACCGAGCACGAGCCAGAACGGAAGTCCGCCGCGGGCCCCGGGCGCGATGGTGTCGGTGAGGCCGTATACGAAGAAGGCCAGCAACGAGCCTCCGAGGCCGACCGCAAGCAGCTGGAGTGAAGTGTCCCCGGAGTCCCGCGCCGTGAGGATGAGGCCACGCAGGGCGAGCGCAATCAGAATGCCCAGAAGAAGGCTGCCGGGAAGGCCGAGGTCCAGCAGCGCTTGCAGTACGAAGCTATGGGCGTGGGGAATGTGCGGGGCGACTGAGGCGCCGACTTGGGGAAATGCGGCCTTGAGGACGAGCGGGAACTGGCCGGGTCCAACGCCGGTGTACAGATACTCGCCGATCAATAGAACGCTGGCCGTCCAAATCTGGAGGCGGCCGGTGAGGGTGTCGGTGGTGGAGTCGAGCGGCGCCAGCCAGGTGCTCGCAACGGCCGCCATCAGGAGCGCGAGACTCAAGCCGAGCGCCACGTGCAGTGCCGTTCGGCCTAATGGCCGCCGCAGCCACGCCGAACGGCTGATCCGCCACCAACCCACTAGGGTCAGGCCCAGCAGCGCACCCACAAAGGCGCTGCGCGACTGGGTGAGTAGGAGGACGGTTATGGCCAACGCCACAGTTACGGCGGCGAGCCTTCGGATGTTCTTATTGCTTCCGGTTTCGTCCAGCGACAGCGCCAGTCCCAGCGGCGCCACCAGGGCCAGCGCGCCGCCGATCTGATTTGGCCCGATACCACCTATGCGACCGCCGTGATCCACTACGCGTGGTCCCGCGGGGAGCATGGCGTAGATGCCGTCCAGCGGCAGAAGCTTGCGCTGCGGCCACTCGGTCAGAAACAGGGCGGCGAGTACGACCGGAACGGTTATGCCAACGGCGAGGCCGAGCCACTGGATGCGAAGCCTGGCTGCTGGGATTGGGTATGCCCCAATGACGTATACCAAGGACAGCCCCAGAAGTGCCCCAAAGAGCTTTGGGGCAGCGGCGTTCCAGTCGCTGACCGCCAGTGCGGTAACCGCGATCCACAGTGCGCAGGCGAGCACCAGTCCGTCGGTACCGTGCAGCCCAACGGGCAGTCGCAATATGCGCCGCACGACCAGGAGCAGCGGCAGGATCGCGAGGGCTAAGCCTCCTGGAGGTCCAGCGAACCAGATTGCCGGCGCCGCGCCTAGCAGGATCAGTGGACCCGCCGTGTCAACGTACGTCGCCAGCCGAGCCCTCAAGGACTGTCCGAGGCTCAAGCGGCCCTCCACAGCTTCCGTCGCTAGCGCTCCGTGAGGCGGTGCGCCAGACGGCCAGCGACGTCGTTCTGGCAGTGGCTGTTGAGGTACCAGTCAATGGTCGTGCGTAGTCCGTCTTCAAAACGGACGCGGGGCGTCCAGTTCAGCAGGCGTTCGGCGAGCGAGGGGTCCGCGACTCGATTCATCGGCCCGGTGGGCATGTCTTCGCGCAGACGGATTTCAGGCCGGTGTCCCGTCGATTCCAGCACTCGCCGTACGGCGTCGATGACGCGAATGCGTTCGCGGGTGCCCAGGTTGACGGCGCGAGCGTCATCGATGCGGGCGGCGGCCAGAAGGGTGCCGGCCACGATGTCGCTCACGTAGGTCCAGTTGCGGACCTGTCGGCCGGATCCCCAGACATCGAAGGGGTCCTGGCGAATGAAGGCGCGGGCGATCATGGCCATGACCGCGTGGTTCTCGTGGCCGCGCGGGCCGTAAACCGTGAAGTAGCGGCAGCTCACCGACTTGACGCCGTGCTCGCGGTACAGGGCGCGGAGGGTGAGCTCGCCCATCAGCTTGGCCCAGCCGTACATGTTGTCGGCGTCGTAGGGCGGGCCGACCTGGTCCTCGGTCAGAAACAGCCGTTCTGTTGGGTCGGTCTGCAGATGGTTCGGATAGACGCAGCCAGACGAGGCATAGACGACCTTTTCGACACCGGCGAGACGGCAGGCTCGGAAAACGACGCCATCAAGGAGCAAATTCGTTGCACAGTCGGCCTGGTGGAGGTCGACGTATCCGCGCCCGCCGTGGTTGGCGGCGAGGTGAAAGACGGTGTGCATGCCGGCAACCACCTTCGCTGCGACAAGAGGGTCCAGCAGGTCGGCCCGCTCAAACTCGATCGTGCCGGAGTCGACGTGACGGCCGATGTTGACGAGCTTGCCGCTGCTGAGATCGTCGACGACGCGAACTTGCGCTCCGACCGCGACCAGCGCGTCGACCAGGTGCGAGCCGATGAACGAGGCGCCGCCGGTGACCAGTACAGAGCGGCCGACAAATGCCCGGACTACCCCCTGGGAACGGCCGTCCTGGTCGCTTACGGACCGAACATTCATCGTCTGGGCACGCTGGCGAGCGACTCGAGAATCGCCGCTTGCTTGGACACGACTCTGGAACGGTCGAATTCGCTTTCGGCGAAGGTGCGCCCGGCCGCACCAAGCTGGCGGCGACGATCCGGGTCGGCCAGCAATTCGGCTATCGCGTCTCGAAGCAACCCGGGCGCTTCCGGTTCGACGACGGGACCGCATTTGGCTCTGCGAATCAGGCGTGCGGCCTCGCTGCTGGCGTGCACCGAGGCGACGACGGGCAGGCCGGCGGCCATGTAGGTAATGAGCTTCGAGGGGACGACGGCATCGATTACGCGGCGGCGCTGGGTCAGAAGCGCCACGTCAGACGCGGCCAGAATGTCGGCCAGGTCTGGCCGTGAGAGGAACGGCAGGAAGCGCATGCGACCGGCAGGTGCGGAGCGCTCGATGGCAGGCCGATCCGGTCCATCGCCCACGAGAAGCCAGCAGGCGCCTGTCTGATCTTCATCGGCCGCTCCAACAGCGACCTGCAAACCCTGCTTTCGACCGATGCCGCCAATGTGTGTGATGAGCGGTTGATCCGGGTCGAGACCGTGGCGCCGGCGGATTTCGGCGCGCGTTCTGGTGGGCCGGAAGCTGTCCAGATCCTCGGAGTCGGGCACGACATGGAGTCTTCGACCGCGCAGGCCGTGCCGGGTCAGTTCCTCGGCGAATCCCTCGCTGAGGACGACAACGGCGTTGGCGTGCCGGTAGGTCGTGTATTCGACGGCTCGCAGAAGGCGAACCAGGACGGGATGCCGGATGATTCCGACGGCGGCGCCGGCGTTGACGGCAAGGTCGGCGACTTTGGCGACCCACGGGCGACGCCGAATCCGAGCAACGAGTGCCGTGGCCGCCGCGACGGCTGGCTGAGCGCCGACGTAGAGATAGACGTCCGCGCGCGGCAGCAGCAGGGCCGTCAGGCCAGCGATCAGGGCAAACGATCCGTCGTAGAGCAGGCGACGGATAAGCGCTCCGGGATGCGCCGGGATTAAGGACGGCACACGGATAACTCGCACTCCGCCAAGCGTCTGGCGCAGGAAGCCGGACGGCCGGTGCTCGGGAGAGACGCGCCACGCCGGGTAATGGGGTTTAGCGGTGACCATGGACACGTTGTCGCCACGTGCGGCCAAATGGCGGCATAGCGCGGCGGTGTGGGGCGCAATGCCAGCCACCTCAGGCAGGTAGTTGATGCCGATGACGACCACGCGCATGGTTGGAGCGGCTAGCGCCGCGCCACGACTTTCAACGAATTGCCCCAGCGGCCAAATGCGAGGTTCAGCAGGCGGTACGCCAGGACAAAGACCGCGAACAACGGAAAACGGTCGGCCATCCGGTAGATCGCGAAGGTCCACGGCTGGTAGTAGACGAAGTCACGGGCCGAGCGAACGTGCCGCCAGCCGCGAGCCTCAATTCGCGCCCGAACTCCGGCGGCGTTGAGTCGCCGCACCGCATTTCCGGCCGGTTCAACGTCGGCCGCCAGGCCCACCGCCACGGCCAGCCGGGTGAGGGCTGCGGAGGCAGGCTCCATCACAACCAGTTCGTGCTTTGCCACACGCGCCATCTCGTCCAAGGCGCAATATGGATCGTCCAGGTGGTGTAACCCGTCGTGGACGAGCGCCATGTTGAAACTCTGGTCGCTGAACGGAAGTCGAGCTGCGTCGCCTCGAACTAGCGTCGCGGTAAGTCCATGCCGCTGTGCGCGGATGCGGGCTCGCGCCAGGGCATCAGGCGAGATGTCCAGGATCGTCGGCCGGACAGCCCGATGGGCGAGCCACTCAGCATCCATGCCCGATCCGCCGCAGACGCAGAGGGCGTCGGTCGACCTTACGTGTCCGAGCAGTCGGAGCGCGCGATGAAACTTGCTCTCGATGAGAAAGCGGACCGGCCGCGGATAGTGGTGGGGCCGTTTGATCTCGCTCTCGGCGTCCAGCGACGCATAGAACTCGATTTGCCGTGCGCGAGATTGCAATGCGGTCTCCAGGGCGTCCGATTGGCCGCTGCGTGTGCGCCCCGCCCTGGCAGCCGCGCGCGGCTGTCAGGCATACATCCTACGAGGCTGGGGGACCTTGAGGAAACGCGCAGCAATTGGGCGCGCTACTTCAGGTTTAGGCGTGCAGTCCGACCAAGCCGCGCTGAATGGCAATGCGCTCGCATGCGAAGAAGATCCGGATGCCGCCGAAGACGCAAGCAATTGCGATGGCGCTCACGATCAGGAACTCGAGCTCGATCGCGATTAGCGGAGGGGTGCCAATGGTCGTTGAGCGCACAAGGTCAACGACGTAGGTGTAGGGATTGGCGTAGCTGATCCAGCGCACGCTCCAGGGCAGGATGGCGATCGGGTAGGTGCCGCCCGCCGTGACCATGGCGAGCGCGCCGAGAATCTCGGGAAAGCGTGCCTGGCGGGCCACCAGGCCGACACCCGCGAGAGCGAGACCAAGGCCCCAGAATGCGACCAGGGCGATCAGTAGAGCTAGAACCGTAGGTAGGGTGACGGCAAACGCCGCGCCCCTGAATAGCACGCTGGCAATCGCTAGAATCAGCAGACCCCGGAGCGCGGCAAAGCCAATGTCGACCACCGTGGCGCCGGTCAACGCCGTCCAGCGGGGTGCCTCGGCTGCCCACAGATGCGCGAGCGTTCCGGTCTGGTTGGACTTCTCCAGAAACACAACGCCGCGCCATAAGGCGGCCGTGGCGACGTTGAGGGCGACAAAGCCCGTGACCGCAAAGGCCAGGAAGCTCTGACCTCCGCCACTGGCTTCGAAGCCGGCATCCCCGAAGGCCATGCCGGTGAGCGCCAGCGGTACAAAGAAGAGAAACGCCCAGCCAGCCTCATACACCCACAGCGCCTTGAAGCGGGAGGTCTCCAGCCACTGGGCACGCGCATGAGCGAGGATGGCCCTTGCTACCCACGTTGCCTCAACGCCGACGCGGGTCACTTACATCCACTCCAATTCGCCCTTGGCGCGAGCCGCAGAATCCATGACTTGCAACAGGATGAGTCCGGCGGCGCCATAAGCAAGGGCCATGACCAGCAAGACGCCGCACGAACGCATGGCGTCCGGAATGTCGCCAAAGATCAGCGCCGCGCGCAGACCGTGGATCAGCCATGTGGGCGACAGCAGCCTGGACAGCCACTGCGCCCAATCCGGAAGCAGGTCAACCGGATAGGCGATGCCGGCAAGGATTCCGGTTCCTACCACGAACAGGGACACGAGGTAGTGCGCCTCGCGGTATCTGAGGGTGACGGCCGCCAGTGGAAGCGCGAGCCCAATCATCGCCAATCCGCCGCACAGCAGCACGGCCAGGGTCGGGCCGAGGTTGAGCGCCAGCGGGAACCGAAAGAGCGCCCAGGCGATGCCGAACGCCGCGGCGGCCATGACGGCCGGCGCCACGGTGCGTCCCAACGCTCCTCCAAGGGTCAGAACCGCGCGTGCCGCAGCCGATGTCCAGAGGGTCGGCAGCGTGCCCAGGGTCCGATCGAGGCGCAGATTGAAGGAAAGCGCCGAGAGCATCCAGCCGGCCCACAGAAAGGCAATGGCGCCGATGACCGAGTACGCGAGGTAGGCGTCGGTTCCGGTGGCGCCCGCAAAGCGCCGAAGTCCCGCTTCGTTTGGTCCCGCCAGGGCGATCGTGGCAAGCACGATTGGCAGCACCCATTGAAACGTTCCGATCAGGCCCGAGGTCACGAATAAGGGTTGACGCCTGTCGACTTTCCAGCCCTTACGAGCGAGCGCGAGAAGGGCCCGGAACTCGGCTCGTACCAGTGCGCCGCTAGCGTTCAACAAACGGCCGCTCGATGCGTGAGCCGGTGATGGCGATGTAGGCGTCTTCCAGATCGGGTTCGCGGAGGCGGGCTTGTTCGACTGCAATGCCGCGGGCGACCAGTTTGGTGGTGAGCGCGTCGCTGCTGCGCCAGCCCTGCTGAGCGCGAACGGCTACCGCAAACTCGCCGTCCCGGTTGACGTCGCCCCACCACAGGCCGTCGGATCCGATGACTGCTTTGGCGAGAGCCAGGTCGCCGCGCAGCAGGAGATCGAGGCGCGGCATTTCGCCGGCCTGTTGGATGAGATCGGCCGGGCGGCCCTGGGCGACCAGCGAGCCACTCTGGATGATTCCAACCCGGTCGCAGATCTGTTCGGCCTCGTAGAGGTTGTGGGTGGTGAGCAGGATGGCGGTGCCCGACTCGGCGATCTGTCGAATGAGGTGGCGGGCCTCCCGGGCAGCGACGGGGTCAAGAGCCGCCGTGGGTTCATCGAGCAGCAGCACCGGCGGGTCGTGGAGCGTGGCGCGCGCGAGGTTGAGGCGCTGCTTCATGCCCGTGCTGTAGGTCTCGACGAGTTCGTCCATTCGATCCTCAAGGCCGAATTGCTGGGCGGCCGCCTGGATGCGCTCTGCGAGACGCTCCCTGGGCATGAATGACAGCGTGCCGAAGAGTTCGAGGTTTTCACGGCCAGACAGCCGCCAGTACATGCCGCGCTCGCCGGCGAAGAGGACGCCGATGTTGCGGCGGACCTGGCGCGGCGAGCGGGTCACGTCGAAGCCAGCCACGGAGGCGCTGCCGGAGGTGGGTTCCAGCAGCGTGGCGAGCATCTTGACGGTGGTGGTCTTGCCCGCGCCGTTCGGACCCAGGAGGCCCAAGCAGTGGCCTGGGGCGATGTCAAGCTCCAGGTCGTTGACGGCGACGATGCGCTTGGGTTCAGCGGGCTCGGACCGGAAGCGCGGCAGGAGTCCGCGCAGGCCACGGCGCACCCGTGGCTCGAAGACACGGGTCAGCGACCGTACCGACACGGCGGGCGCCTGAGCGTTCATCTGAGGTGGATCGCCCTACGCCAGCACTTCGCTGGGCGGCTGGTCAGCCGCCTCCACCACCGCCGGCGCGCACGCCGGGTTCGGTCATGGGCGCCGGGTCCAGGGCTTCGGCAAGTTCGTCCGCGGGTAGATCGGTCATGCGAGCAGCGACGACCGGAATGGTTTCGCCGGTGGCGACCGCTTGCTTGGCGATCTCTGCGGCGGCGGCGTAACCGATCTTGGGCGCCAGGGCGGTGGCCAGCATGGTGTTGCGCTCCAGCCAGTAGCGCAGCATCTCGTCGTCGGTCTCCAGGCCGTCCACGCCCTTGCGGGCGAAGGCCAACGCACCCGTGCCGAGGATCTCGATGGACTGGCAGAGGTTGTGCGCGATGAGGGGCATCATCACGTTGAGTTCCAGCTGGCCGGCGGTGACCGCCGAGGCGATGGCGAGGTCGTTGCCCTGGACCTGGAAGCAGATCATATTGAGGCACTCGGCCATGACCGGGTTGATCTTGCCGGGCATGATCGAGGAGCCGGGCTGAACCGGCGGCATGCGCAGTTCAGAGATACCGGTGCGCGGTCCCGATCCCAGGAGCCGAAAGTCGTTGGCGATCCGGTTCAGGTCCAGCGCCAGGGTGCGAAGGGCGCCGGAGAGCTGGGCGAAGCGGGCCATGCTCTGCATGGCGTAGAAGTAGTCGGTGGACTGCCGGACCTTGATTCCTGTCAGGTCGGCAATGACTTCGACGACCAGGGACTGATAAGCCGGTTCGGCGTTGAGGCCGCTGCCGACGGCGGTGCCGCCCAGGCTCAGTTCGAGGCTGGCGTCAGCGGCTTCACGGATGGCGTCAGCGTTGCGCCTAATGGCTTCGGCGTAGGCGCCGAACTCCTGGCCGAGACGTACCGGCGTGGCGTCTTGCAGGTGGGTGCGGCCCGACTTGACGATGCCGTCCCAGGCGACCGCCTTGGCTTGGAGGCTCTCGGCCAGGACGTCGAGCGAGTCGTGAAGGTCCGGCAGCAGCTTCAGCGCGGCCAGGGCGATGGCCGTCGGGATCAGGTCGTTGGTGGACTGGGCCATGTTGACGTGGTCGTTGGGGTGGATGGGGTCGTAGCTGCCGCGCGGCTGGCCCAGGAGTTCATTGGCGCGATTGGCCAGCAGCTCGTTGGCGTTCATGTTGTGCGAGGTGCCGGCGCCGGCCTGGAAGACGTCGACCACGAACTGATCTGCGTGCTGGCCATCCAACACTTCGTCGGCGGCGCGGACGATGGCATCGGCCAGATCGCCGTCCAGGCGGCCGGTCTGCTTGTGCGCAACCGCGGCGGCTTTCTTGATCAGGACGGTGGACCACACGAACGCGTGGTGTGGTGGCAGTCCGCTGATTGGGAAGTTCTCGACGGCACGTTGGGTCTGCACGCCGTAAAGCGCGGATTCCGGGACTTCCAGTGCGCCGAGTGGATCGCTTTCGGTTCGTGTCTGCATCGAATCCTGCTCCTTCGTAGCTGCGTGTTGCGGTTAGGCGGTATCGGCGTCCAGGCCGCGGATCAAGTCCAGGTCAACGCCCTTGCCCTGCGTCAGAACCTGGAAGCGCCCGAGGTCGGTGGGTGAGACGAGTTGGAATACAGCTTCGCGCTCCGCCCGGTAGGTTTCCAGCGTGGCGTCCGGCCGCTCCTGGAAGCGCACGAGGTGGTCGCCGACACCCAGGGCTGCCAGGAAGTCGGCCTGCTGGCCCATTCGGAAGCTGTCGAATCCCTGGGACCGGCCTGCGTCGATCAACTGCGTGAAGTTTACGTGGGCGGTCAGGTCGGCTTCGCCCGGGTTGGCGAGGACGTCGTCGGATGCCCGATGGCGTCGATACGCAAGCAACGTTCCCGCGGCCAGCCGTTCGGAGTGAACCGTCGCGCTGCCGCCACCGTAGTCGATGCTCGTCATCACAATCTTCGAACCAAGCCTGGCGGCGTGACGATAGATCGCCTCGACACCCTGCCGGACTTCGATGCGGCCGCCCTCAGGCGCAGCACCGGCGTAGCGATCCGCGTAGCTGCGTAGCTCGGCCGGTGCGGGCCGGTCGGTGAAGCACGCCTTGCCTGCTTCGAAGGCCACACATTCCTCGACCCAGCCGGAGGGTGTGCGACGGGCCAGGCGTACAGGGAGGGCGTCGAAGAACTCGTTCGAAAGAATCGCGGTGGCGTCGGCTGCCGGAATCTCGTCGATCGAACGGTAGAGAACGTCCAGCGAGTCCGCCACGTGGGACGCGGGCGCACGCTCGACCCCCACATACGCGAGCGAACCGCCCCAGGGGAATTGTCCGGCCGCGTCGCGAATCTGGCGTGCGAGGCGGCCGTCGGCCGCGCCAAGCTCGACGATGCGGAACGGATCGGGTTGTCTAAGCGTTCGCCAGACGTCGTCCAGGTGAACCGCCAGCAACCAGCCGAACAGCGTCGGATGCACGCTGACGCTGGTGAAGTAGTCCGCATAGGGCGCATCGTTCCGGCTATAGAAGCCGTCGGATGGATCGTAGAGGGCCTGTTCCATGTACACGCTGAACGGCAGGGGGCCGCAGGCGTTGGCCTGGGATTGCAGGCGCTGGGCTAGAGCGTTGGCGGCCGTCATGAGGCGTCAATCGGCAGCCGTGAACGTCGAGGTTTCGGCTTACTTGGGCGGGCGCGCTCGGCGGGCCTGGCGCTATTGCAGCGCGGACATCGCGTAGACGAACGCGACGAAGAGGAAGATGACCAGTCCCCAAACCACGATTGGGATGCCGAGGAAGCTCCCGCTGGACCCGGGCGAGGTCTGGGTCGGCCGCTGCCGCGCGCGTTCCCGCTCGGTTCGGTCACGCAGCCGGCGCAGGTTTTCGCTGATCTGGGGCGCGAAGC
>JAPOXI010000132.1 GCA_026707185.1 Chloroflexota bacterium | reverse complement strand
GCATGCCCACGATGGTGGTGACGGCAGCCAGCAGCAGCGGAACCGTGACGTGGCTCAGCCCCCGGCGAATGGCCGTGAGCACGTCGTGACCCTCGACCCGCTGCTCGCGGTAGTGCGAGATGGTCTGGATCGCATAGTCCACGGTCAGCCCGATGACAATGATCGGAACCAGCGAGGTCAGCGAGTTCGGCGGGCCGATCAGGCCCAGCGCGTTCGGGCCGAGCCAGCCTTCGGCGCCGATGATCCAGATGATGGAGGTGAGGAGACCGGCCAGCGTCAGCCACATATCTGACAGCGCGCGCGTGAAGAGCAGCAGCAGCAATGCGATCAGCAGGAAGGCCACGCCGATCAGCGGCGCCATCCCCTCCTCGATGCCTGCCTTGTATCCGTCCTCGATCACGATGAAGGAGATGCTGCTGGCGCGCAGCGGGCCCTCGGACGCGGTGGCCAGCTGGTTGATCTTCCGTTCAGCCGCCGCCAGGTTCTCGTCGCCGGTGTCGAGGAGGCGAATGTTGCCGATCGCAATCTTGGTGCCGTCCGTATCGGTTCCTGTCATGAGGGCAAGCAGCGGCTGGACTTCCGGAAGCACGCGCACCGCGTCGATCTGGGCCTGCGTAACCGCCTCCAGGCTCTGGATCTGAAGCGCGAACTTGATCAGGGAGGAGGGCGCGAAGACCGGGTTTTCAGGGGCCAACAGCTGTTGCACGCCCGGGTCGCTGGCGATGTCATTGACCAGGGCGTCCATTTGGCCCAGCCCGGCGGGGGTGAGTGCGTCGCCGCGGAACAGGAGGGTGACGGCGCTGATTTCCCCGTGGTCGCCGAAGAGCTGATTGATTTCGTCTATTGCGTCGGCAACCGGGCTGTCATCGGGCAGCGTCTCCGCCGTTGACGGAAGCGGGGCGCGAACCGCGCCGCCGGCACCGAGGGCAATGGTGACGATGAAGACGACGAGGAGGGTGATCCAGGGTCGGGCCGTGACCAGCGAGCTGAATTTGGTGAGGACCTGGTTCATGATGCGACACCTAACCATCTGGCGAGTGGATTGGACAACACCTGCGAGCGAGTCTTATTCCCTGTGGGCACGCGGTCCGCTCTCGTCACGTCGTTCCGTGCACAACGACGCGTCGTGACCCGTACTTCCGTAGTAATGGGGCATCGGTGGCTGGCGTCACGAAACAATCGCCAACGACTGCGACTAATTGCACGGTAACTGGGCGGCTGTGAGTGCGCGGCCACTGGCAAATGCTCGGCTGCCAGGTCGCGATGCATTGCCCACTCCAGATCGCAACTGATCTGTCGAAAACGCCACCGTATCGTAGCGTGTCGTGACCTAGTCCCGAGCCCAACCACTCGGAGTTGGTGGAAGCCCTAACAGCCGGTCCTCAAGGAACAGCACGCGGGCTCCCAAAGCCGCTCAGTTGATGGGTCTAGCGCTTACACGCGAGAACGAATGGTCGATTCCGGCACAGCTCATTCCCAATTCGGTAAATCATACGCCAACCAAAAGCCCGAAAGGGACGTCGATCGCGTCTGCTAGATTCGCGCGCCGTCGCCTGGACGACGCGGCGAAACGCGCAAGGGTGCTATGGCGTTTTCCTTTCCAACCGGCGTCAGGCGACGTACCGACTGTCTCTCGATGATCCTTGGCGAGGACATCGCCCACCAGGAGATGCTGGCCTGGCGGCTGGAGCCGGGCGAGTTGGATCCCAACAATCCGTTGGTTACGCCGGCCAGGCCCTGGGATAACGGCTCGGTATTCGCGCACGGAACATTCGCGCTTGACCCGATCGACGGGCTATGGAAGGGCTGGCAGGCTTCCACGCCGCTGACGACGGGCTATTTTGAGAACTACCGGCGCGTGACCCACCTGGTGTCTGAAGACGGGGTGGAGTGGACGCGCCCCGAACTCGACTTGTGTCCGCACCCGGGATATCCGCGCACGAATATCCTGCTGGACTTCGATTCGGGCGGGCCCGCCAATTACAGCTCGGTGCTGATCGATCCAGAGGCCGAGCCGGACCAGCGCTACGAGATGTTTGTGATGCGCGACCCGAACAACACGGTCGGCGGCGGGCCGGGGTTCATCCGCGGGCTGCCGCCTCCAGGACCGGGGCAGAGGCACGAGCGCGGGATGTATCGGTACTTCTCGCCGGACGGGATCCACTGGACGGTGAGTGAGGGTCCGGTGCTGGAAGTGGCGGTGCCGGGCGTGCGGCTGGTGATTCCCTACGAGAATCCGAAGCACACGGCGGATACGACGTATATCTTTCGCGAGCCGGACGGCACGTATATGGCGACGCACAAGCTGGGCGAGCCGGCGCATCCGGGCGGGCTGGTGCCGTATGACATCTTCGCGGAGGGGCGGCGGGTGATGGCACGGCGCACGAGCCCGGACGGGTCGAACTGGAGCCCGTTTGAAACGATCATCCAGCCGGACATCTACGACCCGCAGGACATTCAGATCATGGAGCTTTGCGTGACGCGTGTCCGGAGCGGGTACCTGGGGGTGATCGGGATCTATCTCAACCGCACACAGACGATGGAGTTGCACCTGGGCGGGAGCGCGGACGGGCGAATCTGGGACCGGCGAGTGCGGCTCCCGGCGGTGTCCACGGGGGCGCTGGGGGACTACGGCGGCGGCATGCTGTGGCCCTCGCACAACCTGATCGAACACAACGGCCGGCACTACATGTACTTCTCGGCGACGGAAGGGCTGCACGGCGACCCGGCATCCAAGAGTCCCAGCATCTGGCCGTTTTTCTCCGCCATCTGCCGGGCCAGCTGGGCCGTCAACCGGTATTGGGCCGCTGTCTCAGGCCCCGGCGGCGATGTGGTTGGGACGCTGACCACGCATCTCTTGCCCGTCGGCGGCAAGCAGCTGGTCCTCAACGCCGCGACTTCGACCGTGAGCGAGGGTGAGCTGCAGGCGGAACTGCTTGACCCAGACGGACACGTGTTGGAGGGATTCGGCACGGACGACTTCGTTCCCTGGCGTGGGGACCATGCGGCGGCCGCGGCACGCTGGAGTGGCGGCGACGTCTGTCCGGTGGAGCATTGTGCGGTGCGCTTTCATCTGCGGCGGGCGCGCCTGTACGGGTACGCCTGGGAGTAGTCGCCATCGCCATCGACTCGATTCAAATCCTGCGCCAGTTGGGCCGTGGCGAGTCGATCGACGAGGTTCGGGCGGCGGCGGGGCTGACGGACAGCGAGTTTGAGGCGTGGTGGGATCGCGGGGTCCGGCGTCGGCTGGCGGCAACTGATGGCTGGGCAGCGGCGCCGGTCGACGCGGCGGTTGAGATTCAGCGGGACGCCAGCGGATTGCCACACATCTTTGCCGATTCGGAGGCCGATCTGTTTGTGGGCTACGGCTATGCGATGGCCCAGGACCGGCTGTTCCAGATGGACTATCTGCGGCGGCAGGCGCTGGGACGGCTCTCGGAGATCCTGGGTCCCGAGGCGTTCGACTACGACTTGCTCGCGCGGACGGTTGGGCTGCACCGAATCGCGGCCGACGAAGCGGGGCGCCTGCCGGCCGAGACGGCCGCTAGATACGAGGCATTCGCAGCCGGGGTGAATGCCTTCATCGAGGAATGCCAGGACCTGCCGCCGATCGAGTTCGATCTGCTGGACTACCGGCCAGAGCCCTGGCGGCCGCTGGATTCGATCGCGTTGCTGGGTGAGTTTCGCTGGTATCTGACGGGGCGGTTCCCGGTGATTGCGGTCCCCGAACTGGCCAGGCGCGCCCTGGGTGAGGGTCCGCTCTATCGCGCCTTTTTGACCGCCGAGGCGATTGACGAGACGATTCTTCGTCCCGGGGAGTACTCAAGGGCCGGCGGCGGTTCAGATCCCGCCGGGCGGCCGCTGGGTGGGATCGACGAAGGGACGGGCAGCAACAACTGGGTGATCGGCCCGAGCCGCAGCGTGTCGGGCGGAGCGCTGGTGGCCAGCGATCCGCACATCGCGTTCGGCGCGCCGTGCTGCTGGTACCAGGCCCACCTGGTTGGCGGGCGCTTCAACGTGGCGGGAGCCGGATACGCGGGGGCGCCGGGGATCCTCTTCGGTCGCAACCGCCGCGTCGCCTGGGGCATCACCAACAACATCAGCTCGCAGCGCGACCTCTACCAGGAACGCACGAACCCCGCGCATCCCGACGCTTTCCTTTACGACGGACAGTGGGAATCATCGCGCGAACGCCTGGAGGCCATCCACGTGCGCGGCGAGGGCGTGCGCAAGGAAGTCGTTCGGTCCTCGCGCAACGGTCCGATCGTCGATCGGATCTTGCCCGACTTCGCGCAAGGTACAGGGCCTGTATCACTGCGGTGGGCGGGGGCGCTGCCCTGTGGATGGCCAACATCCATGCTGGAGCTGAATCTCGCCGCGTCGTGCGCGGAACTCGAAGATGCCCTGCGGGGTTGGGGGGCGCCAACGCTGAGCATGGTGTTCGCGGACGTGGACGGCGGCTTCGGCTATCGGGCGACTGGCCAAGTGCCGGTCCGCGCCCGTGAGAAGCGTGGCTATCGACGCGGATGGGATCCCACCGACACCTGGCAGGGCGTGATTCCGTTCGAGGGTATGCCCGCAGTGCGCGAGCCCGAGCGCGGCTGGGTGGCAACCGCAAACAACCTACCGGCGCCGTCGGACTTTCCATACCCACTGGCCAACATGTCGCCGACCGGCTATCGCGCGCGACGTATCCGGCAAATGATCCAGTCGCGCCAGGCTCATAGCCGCGTGGACCTAGCGTCGATGCAGTATGACGTGCTGTCGTTGCGAGCGGTAGAGGCGGTGCCGGCGTTGGTGGGGATCCTCGACGGCGGCAATGCGCGGGCGCAGACGGCCGCCGCGGCACTGCGCGCGTGGGACTGCCGCATGGATACCGAGAGCGCGGCAGCGGCGATCTTCGAGGCGTTCCAGCATCAGTGGGACGTCAAAGTCGCCGCCGAACGTTTCTCCCAGGATGCGGCGGCTCTGGCGATCGGTGATCCCGCCGCATTCGTGGCCGGGGGGATTGGCAGTCTGTCGCTGCGCTTGCTCGCGGACGACGATGTGGGGTGGTTTGCATCGGCGGAAGCGCGCGATGCGGCGGTTCGATCAGCGATGGACCGCGCCCTTGACCAGCTTGCCGAGCGGTTGGGCGACGATATGTCCACGTGGCATTGGGGCCGACTGCACACCTTGCCGCTGCGGCACCTGCTGTCCGGTCGGGGTGACCTGGGGCGACTGCTGGACCGCGGGGGCGAACCAGTGAGCGGGAGTGGGATGGTGGTGGCGAACAGCGGTTCAACACCGGATTTCATCTCAAGGAGCGGCGCGAATTACCGGCTCCTGGTGGACCTGGCAGAGGCGCCGGCCCAGATGTGGTCGTTGGACGCGGCTGGTCCGTCGGGCCAACCAGGAAGCCCACACTACGCGAACCAATTCGGTGACTGGCTGGCGGGTCGCTATCGGCAGATCTGCCTGGAACGTGAGGACGTCCGGCCGACCATCCGTACCACGCTGACGCTGCGGCCATCGGGCTGACGTCGGCCAGGCTCCAGGGGTCGTACAAATACTCAGAGTGCTAAATGTTCGGTCACTCGACAGTAGTACTCAACATCAAGCATGATCCGAACATGCGAATGGCGCAGTACGGAATCGCCCACGATCACGCACACGACAAGTCGCGCGTGCTTCGTGAGACTGAGGAAGTCGAATTCGTCGGCGTTTATGAGCCTGACCAGGACAACATCGAGCGGCTAGGGGGCCAGACGGAGTACAAGGGCGTTCATTGGTTCTCGTCCAAGGAAGAGATGCTTGAGGACGAGAGCATCGTTGCGATTGCCGTTGAGGGCGAGATCTTCGACAACCTGCGCTTCGCTCGCGAAGTCGTCGAGCACGGCAAGCACGTCTGGCTGGACAAACCGGCGGGAAACGACCTCGCGGAATTTCGGGAAGTGCTGGACATCGCAGCTGCGCGAAACCTGAATGTCCAGTTGAGCTACATGTACCGATACGATCCCGGCTTTAATTTTGTGGTGGACTGGGCAACGTCGGGGAGACTCGGCGACATTTTTTCCATACGCGGCCGCCTGTCCGCCGCGCCGGGAAGCGCGGACCGCTGGAAGCTGTGGGAGTCCCCGGGTGTGCGCGCAGGCGGCATCCTCTTCATCATGGGCGGCCACCTGGTCGACATCATCGTGTCGATCCTGGGGCGGCCGGAGCGGGTGACCCTGTTCCAACGGCACGATGCCGAGAGCTTTTCGTCCTTTGCGGAGAACGAGTGGACAACCGATCCGCCGTGGTACTTCAACAACACGGCTGCGATCTTCGAGTATCCGGAGGCCATGGTCAGCCTCGAGTCCACGAACATGGAGCTCGACTCGTGGGAATCGCGGCGATTCGAGGTCTACGGAACCCGCGGCAGCGTGATCCTGGAGCCGTTTGAGACGCGGCGCGGCAGCAGTGTCCGGCCCGAGATACGGCTCTGCCTGGACGAGGATCGGGACGGGTTCGCCAAGGGCTGGCAGACGGTGCCGGTGCCGCCGGCGAGGCGGTACTTCCCCGGCCTGGCATCGCTGCTGGCGACTATCCGAGGCGAGAAGGCGGCAGATCGCACGCTGGAGCACGAATTCCTGGTCCAGGAAACCCTGTTGCGCGCAATCGGGCTCGCCTGAGCAGTACCGCCGTCGGATTGGATGGCGGGTTGACGGCGCCGCCTAGGCGCAGACCGGCTCGTCACCTCGCCAGCGAAAGGCAAAGTTCTCGCCTTTTTCGGCCAGTCGCGTGCGGGCGTCGTACCAGAGCTGGGCCCAGGCCACCGGATCCGTAAGTACGCTGCTCGGATCGCGGCGGCTTCGCGCCACGAAATCCGGGAATGCCGGGCGGCCGGTTGGCTGACCGGTCGGGTTGTAGCGCAAGTCAAGGCTCACGCGGAAGTGGTCGCTGACATTGGGGCCGGAGCCGTGACAGGTGTACTTGTTGAAGATGATCACGTCGCCAGGCTCGGTTGGCACCGGCGTGACCCGATCAAGTTCAAGGAGCGCGTCGGGGATTGCGACCGGGTTCAGGCAGTGGGTTCGCAGCGCGCCGCGGTGACTCCCCGGGATCACTCGCAGACAGCCGTTTTCGGGCGTTGCCGCCGAGAGCGAGATCCACACGGTGAGCATGTGCGTCTCGTCGGCAATCGGGTCGACTACTCCGTTGTCCTGATGCCAGGGGTTGGCCCGGACCAAGACATCGGTCGCGCCGTCCGGGAGCGCTTTCTCGGGTGGCTTGATGCGTACGTGCTGCACCGGGTTGGACGTAATCTCCGGGCCGATGACCGACTCGACGATGTCCAGGACTCCCGGATGCGTGAGGAGGTGAAAGACCGATGGACCCAGCCACATGTGGGTATCGGGCTTGACGTCCCGGTTGGGCAGGCTGCAGTCAAAGTACCTGGCGTGGTCACGCCCGGATTCCTGGTACACGCGAATCATGCGGTCGCCAAACGGCAGATCGTCGAAGGTGGAGTCGATCTCGCCGCGGTCGCATAGCTCGTTCGCCAGTCGATCAAGCACCAACGCGTAGTCGGCAAAGAGCGGGTCAATGAATGCTTCAGGGTCGATCACGCCTTCGACACGGAGATAGCCGTCATGCTCAAACTGCTCTAGCTGTTCGGCAGTGAGGACGTGGTTCCCTGTCTGGGTACTCGGGGTCATGACCTGGCTCATGGCCGACTTCTCCTCGTTTTGCGCGACCCGGCCGAGCTCACAGAGAGCCCAGCGTGGCCTTGCGGAAATATAGCACGCGGCAATTCAGGCCCGAATCATCTGCTCCTTGCGGGTTGGGGTCGACGTCGCCCGCTCGCCGCGTGCCGGGCCGAGTCGACTATGCGCCGCAGACTTGACGCGTTGCAGCGAGCCGCATCGAGCTTCAAGCAAGGGTCGGCGCTCCCTCTTCCGGCTACAATTGCTACGACGATTGGATAGTTCAGGAACAAAGCTCATGGCCAGCAGGAGAGTTGAGCCACCATTGGTCCATGATTCGAAAGCCTGGCAGCGGAGGCGGTTCCTGGTTTTGCTTGGCTTGTCCCTGACGTCCGCGGGGCTGGCGGCGTGTGGGGGCGATGGCGGCGGGGATGGCGGAGGTGCTCAGGCGATCGACACGCAGCAGCTTCCAACGCCCTACTCGTTTCCAGGCACCAGCGACAAGGACAGCGTCCACGATTCGTGCATTCCAGGGCATCCGGGCTGCTAGGCGCAGTTGCGGAGAGCGTGGTTGACGCCAACAATGACCGATTCGTTGCGCCTCCCGGATTGCGGTGGCTCCGGCACACATGCCTGAACGACCGATTCCAATGACGCGGGCCGCCGTGATCGGTCTTGGGCGCGTGGCCAGCACGTGGGACGAAGAACGGAACAGGTACGACGGCTGGCCATTGCCGCACGCCCACATCGGGTGCATGGCCGAGGTGCCGGAGATTGAAATCGTCGGCCTGTGCGACACGTGGGCCGAGCAGCGTGAGGCGGCCCGGGTCAAGTGGGGTATCGACGCGCTCTTTGACGACTATCGCGCGATGCTGGACAAGACTCGTCCGCAGATCGTCAGCGTGTGTACGTCGATGAGACCGCGCAAGGACATCATCCTGGAGATTGCGAACGGGAACTACGGAGTGCGAGCGATCTGGGCCGAGAAGCCACTCACGTATTCCCTGGCCGATGCCGACGAAATCATCAAGGCGGTCCGTAGCGCGAATATCACATTGGCGGTGAATTGCACGCATCGATGGCGGGACAGCTTTGTGCAGGCCCGCGAGATGATCGACGCGGGGTACATCGGGGATGTCTTGCACGTATCGGGGAACCTTGCCTGCGACCTTTCGCAAAACGGCAGTCACCTGATTACCCGCCTAACGATGTTTACCGACGCCCCGGTTGCGTGGGTGGCCGGCGAAGCGGTGTCAGACGCAGCGGTCAGGGGCGACGATGACTTTGGCGGCAATGGGTACTTCGTGTGCGAGAACGGCGTACGCGGATACTTCCGGGGTATGCGGACCGGCGGGCTGGAGATGACCTACGACATCACCGGTACCGAGGGAGTGTTCCGTTTCACGGAAGATGGGCTGATAGGCGATCTGTGGGTGTTTGAGAAGAGTCTCCCGGGTGAAAGGCGGCCGGCGCCGGCACGTCACATCTTGCGACCTGCGCAAAAGCCGCGAGCTACCGGGGTTCATGCACTTTATGACCTGTTGCACTGCATTGAGACAGGCGAAGACTCGCGGTGCCCGGGGGAGGATGCGCGCGAGGCTCTTGAAATAGCGATTGCCGTCCGGGAATCGCACCGGCAAGGAGGAGGCCGGGTCGACCTTCCGATCGAGGATCGCAGTCTGGGAATCATGTCTCGCGAGGTACTCGATCATCCGCTGCCGCGAGCCATCGAGACTGCGCGCGCAGCCGCGAGCCAGGGATAAGGGATGAGGACCAGCAGATGGCCAGGTTGAAGGTTGCGGTCATCGGTCTTGGCCGCATCGCGAGCACCATCGATGACGAAATAGAAAAGTACGACGGCAACCACCTGCCCTACTCCCACATTGCGTGCTACCGGGCCGTTCCAGAGGTCGAAATCGTTGGAATGGCCGATACGTGGGAGGAACAACGCGAGTCCGCCCGGCAGCGCTGGGGTTTGGACGCGCTTTATGCCGACTATCGGCAGATGCTGGAAGAAACGCGGCCGGACATCGTCAGCGTCTGTACGTCGGCCAAACCTCGCGGAGCCATCCTTACGGCCATTGCCAACGGCGGCTATGGCGTAAAGGCCATCTGGGCCGACAAGCCAATCACGCTATCGCTAGCCGAGGCCGATGAAGCGATCGCTGCTTGCGCGAAGGCCGGCATCGCGCTGGCGGTCAATTGCACCCGCCGCTGGCGCGACGACTACCGGCAGGCCCTGGAACTACTCAACGACGGCGCCATAGGCGACCTGCTGTTCGTCCAGTCGAGAGCCCAATGCGGCCTGTCGCACAACGGCAGCCACCTGATCACGACCCAAACGATGTACATGCCCGGGCGAGCTACGTCGCTGGTGGGGGAGGCCGACCTCGACGCAGCGCATCCGGACCATGACTTCGCCGGCAGTGCAGTTATTTCCTATCCCGGCCACGTCCGCGGTTACGTGCGAGGGTTCGCCAACGGGCCCGCCGAAAACTCGCATGACATCGTGGGTACGAAGGGCGCCATCCGGATCCTCCACGACGGCCGCGAGATTGACTTGTGGATCCAGGAACCAGGGGCCGACAACTTTGCCAGCCAGAAAGGCCTGGGGGCGTTTGGCCGCCGCTTCTTTCCACCGCCGCGAAGACGCCGGAGCGGCGGCGTAAACGCGATCTACAACCTTCTCGACTGCATCGAGACCGGCGACGCGCCCCATTGCAGCGGCGAAGACGCCAGGGAAGCCCTGGAAATCGCCATTGCCATCCGGGAATCCGAACGCCGACGAAACCTCCCGGTCGAGCTTCCTCTGCCAGATCGCAGTCTCAAGATCATTTCCACCGAAGTCGTCCGCAGTGAAGTGCCGCGAGCGATCCTGCGCCAGCGCGAGGGGATGTCCGCCGCCGATTGGAAGCGGTGGCAATCCCAGCGGGCCTAACGGCCGAGCTTTAGCGACAGGCCAGGGAAGGACTGCACAGACGCACGACACAATTCACCGTCCACGAATCACACCGGTCAGACTCGCGGGGTCGGAGACGTCGCGCTTCGTTCACTACTCGTCATACTCGAGGTAGTTGAAGACATCGGATGAGCTGGCTGGAATCCACCCAAGTTCTCGCTTTGCCGGAGCCGTGTCTCGCCAGCGCCAGCGGTTTTCGGAAATAGCATCAAATATGCGGTAGCGCATGTCGTCCGGGGCGCTGAGGCACTTGTCGATCATTTGCGTGGTGTCCGTATGACTTAAGTACCCCGAGAACTGCCGACGTGTTACGGGGCGATCGGAGGCCGAGACGTTGCCAAGACGGATAACGACGACCGACATATCGTAGTTGTCAGCGAAGTAACGCGCGCAGGCTTCGCCAAACAGTTTTCCGACGTGATACGGGCTGGTTGGGCGAGCAGCCCAGTCCGATGTCACCTTGGGCCACACTGCGGGAACTTCCTTAAATCGACCTTCCGATATCAGCGCATACGGTGAACCCTCGTCCCGTTCGTACCCGTTCATCGTGCCACCGGTACTCATAAACACGACCCTGGAAACAGCGGCTTCTTGTGCGGCCCTCAAGACGTTGACCGTGCCATTTACGGTGATCGCCATCGTGCGATCCCAGCAGTCGTCACACGCGCGAGTTCCGCATGGGCAGTGAATGTCATCCGTATAGGCTGCAAGATGAAGCACCTTGTCGATATTCTTGAATGCAGGTCGGATAGATCCCAAGTCTGAGATATCAGCCTGGATGCACGGAATCTCCGAAACAGGGCGTCTGTTAAGTGCGGTGAATTCGTACCGATCACGTAGGGCCTCGACCGTGAGCCCACCAACCAAGCCACTGGCACCAGTAATCAGGACTTTCTCTTTAGCCATCTCAGGGACTCCCGACACTAGTCAAGGTCATTCTAACGAGCGGGCCGAGGTTTCGTTCGGCTTGCCGCACGCTCGAAAGCACCTGGAAGCTCAGAGAAGTCGTGTCACGGCGCCAATCGGCTCGGCTGGCGGCGAGGCCGCAGCGGCGACCGGCGATTGGACGTTTGCGCGCGGTCATCGAATGGCCTCGGTACAATTGCTGCGACGGCCGGATAGTTCAGAGTCGAATTTCATGCGCAGCGGAAAGAGCGCCTCACGACCGGTCGCCGAGTCGCACGTGGTGCAGCGCCGGCGGTTCCTGGTCTTACTGGGGGCGTCCCTGGGTTCGGTGGGGTCAGCCGCGTGCGGTGGTGGCGATGGGGCATTGGCGACTCCAACGCCTTTCGCGTTTCCCGGCACTAAGCCAGGTCACGACGCCTGCGTGGCGAACTGCTCCGGAGGTCGCTAGCCACCCCGTTCAACGCTCAACCATTGATGGTCGAGACCGTGAGCGGTGGGGTGATCTTGCGGCAGCAGACACCCGTGGCGTGAAGCCGCCATCAAGATGGCGTCGCCGAAGCGTTCAGGGGGGCGAATGGCATGGACACGAGGCGAGACGACAGGCGAGGGATGCCTGAGTTGAACGGCTGGAAGCGCCGACAGTTTCTGGCTCTGCTCGGGATCTGTGTGCTGTCCGTCGGGTCAGTCGCTTGCGGTGACGGAGGCGAAGCACACGCAACGCCAACGCCGTTCGCCTTTCCCGCGACCAGGCCGGGCCACGACTCCGAATCGGGGCGGCGGTAGCGACAGCGCGTACTCCCAACGATCGATGATCGAGCCCATGAGGGGCCGCTCATCCGCCGACTTCCTGACGATGCGGCCTACGCGCAGACGGGCTCGTCGCCGCGCCAGCGAATGATGAAGTCGTCGGGATGGGCGGCCAGACGCGCGCGCGCGTCGTACCAGAGCTGGGCCCAGGCCTTCGGGTCTCGAAGCTCACTGGCGGGATCGCGGCGACTCCGCGCCACGAAATCGGGGAACGCCGGACGACCGCTCGGTTGGCCGGTGGGGTTGTACCGCAGGTCCAGGCTCCAACGGCAGCGGTCGCTGAGGTTGGGGAGCGAGTCGTGGCAGGTGTACCTGGTCATGAGGATCACGTCGCCAGGCTGGGTTGGCACGGGCGTTATTTGATCCACTTCCAGAAGCACGTCGGGGATGGCGACATGCGGGGGTGCGCAGTGGATTCGCAGGGCGTCCTGATGGCTTCCGGGAATGACGCGCAGGCAGCCGTTCTCGATCGTTGCCTCCGAGAGCGAGATCCATACGGTCAACATGTCGGTTTCGTCGGCAACGGGATCAACCGCGGCGTTGTCCTGGTGCCAATTGGTGGCACGCACGAGGACGTGATCGGCGCCCTCCGGAAGCGCGTGTTCGGGCGGCTTGATGCGCACATGCTGAACCGGATTGGACGTGATCTCGGGACCGATGATGGACTCGACCAGATCGAGAACGCGGTCGTGCCTGAGGACGTCGAAGACTGCCGGACCGAGCCACATGGGCGTGTCGTGCGTGGTTCCGCGACTGGGCAGGCAGCAGTCGAAATTGCTGGCGAAGTCGCGCCCGGTCTCCTGGTAGATTCGAACCATCCGGTCGCTGAAGTTGAGTTCGTCGTACGTCGAGGCGATCTCGCCCGCCTGGTGAAGGTCGTGCGCCAGGCGCTCGAGCACGCCTTCGTACTCGGCAATCAGGGGATCGATCGACACCGCCGGGTCCAGCACGCCACTGACCAGGAGGTAGCCGTCACGCTCGAATCGCCGTAGCTGGTCGGCGCTGAGGAAGTGGTTGCCGGTCTCGGTCTGATCGGTGACGACCTGGCTCACGACGGACATCTCCTCATTTCGTGGGCCCCTTTCAGACCCACCGGCGAACCCGGCGTCGCCGTAGGGAAAACGTAGCACGATGCGGCGCCAGGCAAGGCAAGCCCTGATTCCGAAACGCCGACCGGCCGGAGCCCGAAGGCGTCGGCCGGTCGGCGCGTGGCACGCACAACGCGTCCCTTCGAATCTAGCTGGGCAGCGTCTTTATGTAGGCCTCGTATGCGTCGTAGTCCTCCTTGGTGTTCTGCAGGACCTTGTCGGACGTGGTGACCATCCGCTCGATGCTCTGTTCGGCGGTTTCCTCGCCGGCGAAGCCGGGATCGGCCGCGCCCCACCAGGCCGCCCATTCCCACCAGTGCGGGTGCGCGCCCTGCCAGTTGCGCTGGTCGTCACGCTCACGCATGAGCTTGACGTGCAACGTCCCGTAGTTGTCCGGCGGCGGCGCGTTGATGACGTCGCCGTCATAGATTTCCTTGAGCACCGGCGTGCTGCCCTTATCGATGGCGATGCGCTCCTGGACGACGGGTCCCGCCATGAAGAGCAGCCACTCGATGGCTTGCTCGGTGCTGCCGGCATTGCCGGCCGCATTCGTCACCGCGTGCGGTTGACCGATGTATGAGCCCGGGATCTGGCCGCGCGGTCCTTCAGGGGGCACGATGAGCCCCCAGTGGAACCGGTCTTTGATGCGGGCCACATTTCCGCCGACGCCGCCGTTGTGCCACCCGTAGAGGACTTTTCCGGCCGAGAACGGGTCGCCGAACTCACCAGAGAACTCGCCGGCATCCGACGGCGGGAAGGCGTATTTGTCCTTGTGAATGGAGTCAATGGCTAGCTGATAGCCCTTGTCGCCGCCATCGTCGAAGCACTCGAGGTGCAACCCGTCGGCGCTGCGGAAGTGCCGGGTTCCGGTGTCGCTGAGGCCGAAGACCCAGCCACCCCAGGTGAGGGCGGGATGCACATGCATCCACTTGCCCCACTCGCCGGCCTCGGCGTCGGTGGCTTGCATCGCGGTTTCGACGAAGTCGGTGGTCAGACCGAAGCTGCCCTCAGAAGGCTCGGGGATGCCTTTCGCTTCAGCCATGTCGTAGTTGAAGATCAGGCCGGTGCAGGCACCCTGATAGGTCATGCCGAACTGCGGACCCTCAATGGGCTTGTTGGTTGGGGCCGGGATTGTGTTGAAGAAGTTGACCGTGTATTCATCGGCCGAGAACCACCAGCGCGTGGGATCCCAGTCCGAGTGCTTGCGCATTTCCTCGTTGATTTGCGTGAAGCCCCCAGGCTGAATCCACTGATTGACGAAGCCCGCGTCGAGCAGCGCAATTTCGGCCTGCGTTCCGGCCGTCATCTGGATTCCGAAGGCCTCCTGGTAATCCCCACCCTGAGGCTCGAACTTGATGGGGATGTGCGGGTATGCCTTGGCGAACTGCTCAAGGGCCCATTTCATCGCCGTACCGCGCGGACCGGAGGTGTGGTCATGGGCCACCCGAATGATGGCGGTGACGGCCTGCGGCATGGCCTGGACTTCTACGACCTTCTCGACTTCCTTCACGACTTCCTTTGTGACGACCTTCTCAACTTCCTTGACAACCTCCTGCGTGACGACCTTCTCGACCTCAACTTCCTTGATGACTTCAACGACCTGAGTCTCACCGCAGGCTGCGAGGGCCACGGCAGCACTCGCACCGATGGCGCCGGACCCAGCCAACTTCAGAATCAAGCGTCTGCTCACGTGCCTGTTGCGGTCCATTGGCCCCTCCCAGGTGATCACAGGACCGGCCACCGTGCCTTGCGGCCACATGCCCTGAATTCCGACTGCCGTCGAATCATGCGGCAGCGAACCTCTCGACGTCAAGAATCTCGAACATGAATAGAACGGAGCCCAAAGCAACGGGAAGCGCTGTCGAGTCGGGCGCAGTAGCGCGACCAGCAGCCAACAATCCGGCCGTCCGAACGTGCCAGTGCCGCCAGACTCTGGGCTCGGTTTCCGTGTCACAAGGAAATTGAGTTCCGATGTTCGGATCTTCCAGCGTGTTGCAGGGTCGCTGTCAAAGTCAGGATCGCGTCCGCTAATCGTTCGGCCTTGCGGTGCTACGACATTCTTCGATGCGGCCCCAGACGGCGATCCAACCAGGCCCCGACGAATTCGCCGCAGTGCTCAGCTCAGCTGGATGCGACGCTCCGCGGCACGCCACACGTCGCGAAGGGATGCGCGCCAGAACTCGATCCAATCGCCTCGCTTATGTAAACCACAGCTTTGCATAGCTGAAGTTCACGATCCGGGACGCGCGGGCTCACAAAGTACGCTGCGGGCAAGTGGCACAGAGGCGATTTACATGGATACAGAGGCAGATGGCGTTCTGATCATCGTGGGCGACGCCACCGAGACGGTGGACACGCTGTATCCGATTCTGCGGCTGCAGGAGGATGGCTTTCGGCCGGTCGTGGCCGCGCCCCAGAAGCGCCGGTACCAGATGGTCCTGCATGAAATTCCACAGACGGGCTGGGAAATCACGCGCGAATACGAGGGCTACACCATCCAGGCGGATGTGGCCTTCGCCGATATTCAGCCCGAGGAGTTCGTAGGAATCTTCTTTTCGGGCGGACGTGCGCCGGAATACATCCGCTACGACCCTGACCTGGTCCGGATCACGCGCTACTTCTTCGAGCACGACAAGCCGGCCGCCTCTGTGTGCCACGGCGTGGAAATTCCCGCCTATGCAGGCGTCGTGGAGGGACGCACGATGGCCTGCGTCCCGAAGTGCAAGTTCGACTTGGAAGTCTGCGGCGGGATCTACTCCGAGGAGACGTGGGCGATCGACGGCAACCTGGTTTCGGGACGAACCTGGCACGACCATGGGCGATACATGAAGCACTGGATCGAGCTGCTGAGAGCCGAGCGCCAACGCATGCTCCGGACGAAGCAAGCATGAGCCACGTCAAGCTGGGCGCGGGAACCTACGCCTTTCGCGACGTGGATGTGTTCGAGGCCCTGCCACGCCTGCGCCAGATCGGGTATGAGGCCATTGAGATCCTGGCCGGTGAGGGGTGGCCAACCGCGCCGGCGCGCCTGCACCGAGACGAACGGGCCGCACTATCGAATGCGATTCGAGATCAGGGTTTCGACTCGCCGGCGCTCATGGCCTTGTTGCCGCTATGTGAGGAAGGCGACGGCGCGCAAGACGTCGAAGCCGAGTTTCGCGCCGTCTGCCAGCTGGCCCGCGATCTCTCCTTTTCGGATGACCCGTCGGTTCTCAGCTCTCCCATCGGGCACGAGAGTCCAGCATGGGACAGCGGCCGCGCGCGCATTGCCGACCGCCTTTGTGAACTGGCCGACATTGCGCAAGAGCACGGGGTCGTCCTGGCTGCCGAGCCGCACGTCGGAAACCCGCTGGACAGCCCGGAGAAGGCCGTCTGGATGATGGAGCAGACGAAACACCCCGCGCTGCGGCTCAACTTCGACATCAGCCACTTCCACGTGCAGGACATGGATCTGCGCCACTGCATCGAGGCCTGCCTGCCGTATGCCGTGCACATTCACGTCAAGGATGGCTACGTCGATGCCGACGGGGAGGTGG
>JAPOXI010000082.1 GCA_026707185.1 Chloroflexota bacterium | reverse complement strand
AGCGGACATCCGGGTTCTGGAACTGGGTCTTGGAGGCGGTGGTGAAGTCGGTGTATCGGGTGCCGATGCCGATGATCAGGTCGGCGTCGTTCGCCACCAGGTTGGCGGCTGTGCCGCCGGAGAACCCGACGGCGCCCAGGACCTGCGGATGGTCGTGCGGCAGCGAGCCTTTGCCGGCCTTGGTTTCCGAAACGGGGATTCCGGTGGCCTCTACGAAGGCTTGTAGCGTGGCCGAGGCTTCGCTGTAGAGCACGCCACCGCCGGCGATGATCAGCGGGCGCTGGCTGGCCTGGATCCAGGCGGCCGCTCGCTGGACCAAACCGGCGTCGGGGCGAGCGCGAGGGATGTCCCAGACTCGGGGTTCATACAGGCCGTCGGGATAGTCATAGGCCTCGGTTTGCACGTCCTGCGGCAGGCAGAGCGTGACGGCGCCGGTGGAGGCGGGCGAGGTCAGGACGCGCATCGTCTCCATCAGGGCGGGAACCAGCTGGTCGGGCCGGTTGATGCGGTCCCAGTAGGTGGACACGGGGCGGAAGCAGTCGTTGACGGAGACGTCGTGGGACCAGGGAGCTTCGAGCTGCTGCAGGACCGGGGCGACCTTTCGGTTGGAAAATATGTCGCCGGGCAGCAGCAGGACGGGCAGGCGGTTGATGGTGGCGGTGGCGGCGCCGGTGACCATGTTGGTGGCGCCGGGACCGATGGAGGAGGTGCAGGCCAGGGCGCCCAGGCGGTTTTTCATCTTGGCGTAGCCGATGGCGCTGTGGACCATGGACTGCTCGTTGCGGGCCTGGTAGTAGCGAAAGTCGGGGTTTTCCTGCAGGGCCTCGCCCACGCCAGCCACGTTGCCGTGGCCGAAGATGCCGAAACAGCCGGCAAAGAATGGCTGTTGCTGGCCGTCGCGGGCCACGTGCTGCACCTTGAGGAACTCGACGAGCGCCTGCGCCATCGTCTTCTTCATCTGGCATGCCCTTTGGCTTTGGTCAGCAGTCGTCTGGCAAGGTCTCGACGCGTTGGGCCTTCAGTTGCCACGTCACCCAACGAGTCGCGCGCAACTGTCAGCCAGGCCACAGGAAATCATACGAGAATGACGCAAATCCCACGTTCGACCTAGGAGGGCCGCAATGGCCGCTGCTTTACGAGCCAACGAATTGTTGGGATATCCCGCCGACGCCCGGCTACTGATTGTCAACGCCGACGACTTTGGTATGTGTCACGGCCAGAACGTCGGGGCAATCCGGTCTATGACCGAGGGGCTGGTCAGTTCGTGCTCACTGATGGCGCCAACACCGTGGTTCTTGCATGCGGCCGACTTTCTGCGCAGGCATCCATCGGTTTCGTTCGCCGTGCATTTGACCAGCGTGTCCGAGTATCGGCACTACCGGTGGGGCCCGGTGGCGGCACCGGAAAGCGTCCCGACGCTGCTCGATGAGTCCGGGTATTTCTTCGGGGACGACCGCTTCGACCACATGCTGGAAACGGCCGATGTGGGCGAACTCGAGACCGAGTTTCGAGCTCAGATCGAGGCGATCACGTCACTCGGCCTGGAGCCTTCCCATCTGGACACCCACTACGGTCCGCACGAGTTTCGCAGCGACATCTTTGACCTAATCTTCGGGTTGGCGCGTGAGTACGGGTTGGCCATGCGCGCAGGCTCGCCACACCTGGTCGAGAGCTTGCTGGCGCAAGGCTTGCCCGCCGCCGAGCACGGTGTCCTGGACTCGGGCCGTATCCCGCCGGAGCAAAAGGCTGAAGTGCTGGCCGCCAGGCTACGGGAACTGCCGGCGGGCCTCAGTGAGTGGGCGCTGCACCCGGGGATCGCGACCGACGAACTGCGGGCCGTGATGGCCGACCCAAGAGTCCCCGGTGTTACGGGCACGCCGGAGGGCCGGCAGTCGGACTTTGATGTCGCCGTTTCCGAGGAAGCCGCCCGGATCGTTGACGACGAGGGCATTCAGATCATCGGCTATCGCAAGCTTCAGGAAGTATGGCGGTCAGCCGGTTAGCCACGCAGCCTCTTCGCCGTCACGACGGACGGGAAGACTTGGTCAGAGCGCAGCAGCGTCATCGGCCGCTGTCAGACCGCCGGGAGTATTGGAGGCGAAGCTCGGCCTGCTACCCGCGCCTAGGGCCTTCCGCGAGGGGGACGGCGGACGTTGGGACGGCGGTTGGCGGTGACTTCGTCGAGCCGGCGGACGGGTGCGTTTACGGGGGCATCGTGGAGCTTGTCGGGATCGGATTCGGCCTCGCGGGCGATGCGGCGCATGGCGTCGATGAGGTTGTCGAGTGATTCGCGGGACTCGGTCTCGGTGGGCTCGATCATCAAGGCCTCGTCCACGATTATGGGGAAATAAATCGTCGGCGGATGAATGCCGTAGTCGATGAGCCGCTTGGCGATATCGAGGGTGCGCACACCGAGGCGCCGCTGGCGGGTGCCGGCCAGGACGACTTCGTGCATGCAGATGCGGTCGTAGGGCAGGTCGTAGTCGTCCGACAGGGAGGCCCGCAGGTAGTTGGCGTTGAGCACGGCGTCGTCGGCGGCCTCACGCAGCCCTTCGGCTCCGAGCGAGCGGATGTAGGTATAGGCGCGCACCAGGTTGCCGAAATTGCCAAGGTGGCTGTGGACCCGACCGATGCTCGTAGGCGACGGCTCCGCCAGCTCAAACGCGTCGCCGTTTCGGACGACTCGGGGAGAGGGAAGGAAGGGCTCCAAGTGAGCCTGCACGGCGAGAGCCCCAGCTCCTGGACCGCCGCCGCCGTGAGGCGTACTGAAGGTTTTATGTAAATTCAGATGCATCACGTCAATGCCCAGATCCGCCGGGCGCACGCGGCCCAGCATGGCGTTCATGTTGGCGCCGTCGCAGTAGACCTGCGCGCCGGCGGCATGAACCAGGTCGACCACCTCAACGATGCGGCGCTCGAAAAGCCCAAGGGTGCTCGGCAGCGTGAGCATGATGGCCGCGACGCCTGGGCCCAGGCTCTGCTTCAGATTCTCCAGGTCGATCCCACCGTCAGCGGCGGTTGGCAAGCTGACGACCTGCAGGCCGCTCATCGTGCCGGTAGCGGGGTTCGTGCCGTGCGCCGAGTCAGGCACGAGGACCTGGGTTCGCGTTTCTCCGCGCGACTCGTGCCAGGCCAGGATGCTGAGCAGTCCGCACAGTTCGCCCTGCGAGCCGGCGGCTGGCTGCGTGGACACCGCCGGGAAGCCGGTGATCGTGGCCAGCAGATCCTCGAGCTCGTAGATCAACGCCAACGCGCCCTGGCACGTTTCAGGCGGCTGGTTCGGATGGACATCAGCCAGGCCCGGCGTCCGAGCCGTGACTTCGTTGACCTTGGGGTTGTACTTCATGGTGCACGAACCCAGCGGATACATGGCTGTGTCCACGCTGTGGTTCTTGTGCGAGAGGCGCAGGAAGTGACGCATCACGTCGATTTCAGAGGCCTCGGGTAACGGCAGGTCGGATCGAAGCTCGGAAGCCGGCAGCACCGTGGCCGGGTCGACCGGATCGAACTGCGCCAACGGAGGCCGCACGCCTCGCCGTCCGGGACTGGACAGGTCGTAGATCAGAGGTTCGTCGGTCACTTGGTCCCTGCCCAGGCCGCGGCCAGCGCTTCGACATCGCTGGCGGTCGTGAGTTCAGTGGCGGCAACGAGAATCAGGTCGTCGAACTCGGGCGACACACAACCGAGATCGATGCCGGCGAGCACGTTGCCGTCGCGGCGGAGGCGGTCGAGCCGGGCCGAGGCGCCCTCAGGCGCGTGCACCGCAAACTCGTTGACGTAGGGAGCGTCAGTGGCAATCACAGCCCCCGCAGCGGCCAGAGCTTCGGCCGTGCGATGGGCAGCGCTGAGCGACTGTTCGGCGATTTCGCGCAGGCCCCGACGGCCCAGGGCGCTCAGCGAAATCGTTGCGCCGAGCGTTACCAGGGCTTGATTGGTAGTGATGTTCGACGTGGCGCGCTCGCGACGGATGTGTTGTTCGCGGGTCTGCAGCGTCAGGACAAATGCGTTCTTCCCGTCCAGGTCCGTGGTGCGCCCGGCGATTCGACCTGGAACGCGGCGGATCAACGGTGATCTGACGGCAAACATGCCGGCGCCCGGTCCCCCGTAGGCAGGCGGACCCGCCAGGGAGCGCAGTTCGCCGACGACAACGTCCGCGCCAAGATCACCCGGCGGAACCAGCAAACCAAGCGAAACCGGATCCCCAACAACTACCACGACTCGAGCGCCGTGGCGGCGAGCGGTCTGAATGACCGGATCGAGATCGGCCACCATGCCCAGAAAGTCCGGGCGCTGGACCACGACGCAGCTGGTCTGATCGTCGATGGCTTCGGCCAACGGCTGAACGTCCGGCCGAACGCTGCGTCCGTGTCGACGAGCGGCCGGTACGACGTTGAACTCGACGTTGAGCGCGCTCACATACGTTGCGGCGACCTCTCGGTAGGCCGGATGGACGGTGTCGGCAACGACTACGCGCGGACGGCGGGTGACGCCGCGGCACAAGAGCACAGCCTCGGCCAGCGCCGAGGCGCCGTCATACAACGAGGCATTCGACACATCCATGCCCGTGAGGTCACAGACCAGCGACTGAAACTCGTACATGGCCTGCAACGTGCCCTGCGCCATTTCCGGCTGGTACGGCGTGTAGGCCGTGTACCACTCCGAACGAAGAAGCTGCTGGTCGACCAGCGCAGGCACGAAATGACGGTAGAAGCCGGCGCCGAGAAACGACGGAAGATCACTGGACGTCGCATTACGTGCGCCAAGCTCGGCGAGATGGCGAATGACATCGGTTTCCGGGAGTGCCGGGGGCAGGTCCAGCGTAGGGTCGCGGTGCTGGACCGGAATGTCTACGAAAAGGTCATCGATGGATTCGACACCAACCGTCCGCAGCATCGCGGCCCGATCGGCGTCGGTATTAGGCGCGTAGCTCATTCACGAGCTGTTCGTACGCGTGGGCGTCGAGCAGCGTGTCACGCTCGCTCGGGTCGCTCGCGGCCAACCGGATCATCCAGCCAGCGGCGTACGGGTCTTCGTTGATTAGTTCGGGCTGCGCCTCAAGATCCTCGTTGACTTCGAGGATTTCGCCTGACATCGGGACATAGAGCGGCGAAACAGCCTTGACGGACTCGACGGTTCCAAACTCGTCGCCCGCGGCGAAACTCTCGCCCGGCGTCGGGAGTTCGACGTACACGACATCCCCGAGCTCTTCCTGCGCATAGGCCGTAATGCCAACGAGCAAGTGGTCGCCTTCGTCGCGAACCCACTCGTGTTCGCGCGTGTAGCCAAGGTCGTCTGGGTACATGAACTCACCGGGGCCAAGCATTCGGTGTCGCTGTCTAGAATATCGCAGCGCAACGCGACAACGGACGGATCCCCCCTCAATCGATGACGTTCCAGGTTCGCGTGGCATTCGTCGGCGCAGGTGTTCCTGAGCAGGTCAACGCCGCGGCCGCGGCGTCCAGCGAGACCGTCGTCTCGTGGGCGTCCATCGCCGCCGCCCGGCAGGCGGCGCCGCTACCGGCACCGCCGGAGGTCGAAGCCTGGACACGCACGCTCCAGAATCTCGAAGCCCCTCGCACGCTCTACCTGGCACCGGGACACGGTCCGGACGACGATCCAGGCGTTGCAGTGCTCCAGGAGTTGGCCAGTCGCGGGATCTTCCGCCTGACCATAGGTCCAGCGTCCGCCCCCGCCACCGACGGCCCCACGGTGATGGGCCCGGCCGACGGGACGTGGCGGCCCGCACCAGGCATGCAGTCCCTGGTACGGGGCATTGCGGACAATTGCCAACGAACGGCCTGGCGCAACTGGCTGCGTTCGACCTACGGAACAGACGCGGTTATCGAGTTCAAGCCCTGGTCCTGTTCGCGGTGGCAAGCCGATGTCCCGGGAAACTCCCAGACTTTCCCGATGTCGCTGCGCGCTTTGCCCACGGAGGAATCCAGGCTGCGCGACACCAACACCTTGCGCGACGTCGTGGCCGAGCTCCGCGGGCCCAACGGCTGTCCGTGGGACAAGCAGCAGACGCACCGAACGCTGCGCCCCTACCTTGTGGAGGAGGCGTACGAGGCGCTGAGCGCGATCGACCGCAACGACGATCGGGCAATGGCCGACGAGTTTGGCGACGTGCTGCTGAACCTGGTGCTGCACGCGGAGATTGCCCGGCAGCGTGGCGGGTTTGCCTGGCCGGACGTGGTTGCGGCCATCAGCGCAAAGATGATTCGAAGGCATCCGCACGTCTTCGGCGACGCACAAACGGAGGACATGGAAGACCTACGCCATTCGTGGGCGCAGATCAAAGCGGCCGAGCACGGTGGCGAACGTGGCCCGCTGGACGGCCTACCGAACTCGCTGCCCAGCCTTACATTCGCTGGTGCGGCCGTGCGCGCTCTGCGTCGCGCCGGCCAGCCTCTGGACGAGGCGGACCGGCAGGTGGCGACCGTGACGGCGCTGACGACGGGGGACGACCCGGAAGCCCTGGGCGACGCGCTGCTCTGGGTAGCCGCCCGGGCCGATACACAGGACGTTGACCTGGACATGGCGCTGCGGGACGCAAATGCTCGCCTCAACGATCGCCTGCAAGACGACGAGGGTTGACGCTAGGCCATCCACCGGCCCGAGGCCTCGCCGCCCAGCCCAGCTGAAGCGTGGGCGAGCCTAGTTCGTCGTGGCTGGGTTCAAGCCGTCCAGCACTTCAAGCGTGGCCGCGGCTACCTGAAAGGCTTTCAAGAGCCGATCCGCCGATATTTCGCCCTCGCCAGCGCGAGCAAGAAATACGAATGGGACGCCATGGGCTGCAAACGTGTCATGGTCGCCGCGCCCAACCCCGAAACCTGGCGTCACCTGGAGGTCTTGCCCATCAGCCTGAAGCCGCAGGTCGATGGGCGTTACCAGGCTAGGGGATGACCCGATTTGCAATGGATGGGCCCGGCCAGGCCTGTCAAAGGCAATGACAGCGTCAATAGAGTTACGTTGGTCTTCCGTCAGATGTGCCAGATACCAGCGGCTGCCGACATAGCCGCGATGGGTAGCGTCGAAGGCAATGAAGCTGATGGAGTGCCGTGGCTGTAGCGCGTCGGCATGGCGCGCCAGAGCGAGCAGCAGCGCGAGCCCATCGGCGTTGCCACCGCTGAGGTCGTCGGCGTGCGGCGCGTCGGCAGGCGTTGTGACGATGATCTGGCGACGAAGCGGTCCCGCACGGTGGCCGATTACATTGGCCCCCTGATATGAGCGAGGCGGCGCCGAAACATCGACCTTGGCGAGAGCATTGGATCCCTCGAGTTGCTCGGCCAAATCATCGCCAGTCTCCTGGGTCACGGCCACAACAGGAATGCCTGACGGCCGACTGAGTGTTCCGTAGAGGAGCCCGGGTCGGTTGTTCTGGATGATGATCGCGGCGGCGCCGGCGCCTTCGAGCAGTCGGCCAATCTCCCGAAAGGGCGTGACCCCGCGCGCTACGAGCACGACGGCTCCGCCGAAGCCGGATCCGTTCAATGTTCCGTCGTCGTCGATCTCAGCGCGTCGCAACGGGCCTTCGACGACGCCAATGGCCGAATAAATCATGCCGACCGCCAGAACGAATTCGCCGTTCACGCGCACGCTCACCGAGGGCAGCTCACGGCTGACTGCCAGAAACGACCGGCGTTCGGCATCGAGCCCGATAGCGTCGATCGCCTGCACGAGCGCATCGCCAAGGTTGGATGTTCGCAGCGACTCGCTGGCGTCCAGTCGTGCCAGGTTGGTTGTGTCGGCCAAGAGGCTTGCGCGTTGCTTTTGAGCGGCGACTTCCGAAGGTGCGACGGCGCTCTCGATTTCGTCGACCGACGCTGCGACCGCCAATGTCTGGGGCAAGTCGTCTGGGCCCGCGGTATTTCCGCAGGCGGCGGCCGCCATTGCCGCCGCCGCAAGGAATGTACGTCGAGAGAGTCCTGACACCATGTGCGATTCTATGCAGCGGATTCTCAAGGTCTGTGACAATCGGTCCACTTTGCCGATCTGACCGGGCTGACGCGTGCCGCACGCGAATTCGACACTGACCAAACTTCCGGGGATTCGCGTGGGCCACTGGACACACGCCGCCGCCGGCACCGGCTGTACCGTCGTACTGTTCGAGCGGGCCGTTCCGGCGGCCGTGGACGTCCGAGGGTCAGCACCAGGTACGCGGGAAACGGATGCCCTGAACCCCGGTGGGCTGGTCGCACGGGTGGACGCCATCGTCCTAACCGGGGGCAGCGCCTTCGGGCTGGCGGCCGCCGATGGCGTGCTGCGGCGGCTGGAAGCGGACGGTCGCGGGTTCCCGACACCGGCCGGTCCGGTACCGATCGTGCCGGCCGCGGTGATCTATGACCTCGCGGTTGGCGATTCTGCCGTGCGCCCAGATGCCACGTCAGGCGAATCTGCCCTGCGCGCGGCCGCCGTGCATCCTGTTATTCAGGGAAACGTGGGGGCGGGCACGGGCGCAACAATTGGCGCCGGCACGGGTCAGGCGAAAGGCGGTCTGGGCAGCGCCGTGGTGCGGATCGGTGGCGCCGTTGCCGGCGCCATTGCCGTCGTCAATCCGGCCGGCGCGGTTTACGATCCGGCGTCCGGGCAACGCCTCGCCGGTGGCTCCGAAGCGTGGGACCAGGAGTTCGGTCAGCACACGACGATCGGCGTTGTTGCCGTCAACGCCGACCTGGAGCGCTGGCAGATTCGCAAAGTCGCCGAAATGGCGCACGACGGCCTGGCTCGGGCTGTGCGACCGGCGCATGGGATGCACGACGGCGACACCATCTTTGCCGTGGCCGTCGGCGATGGTCCGAAGGACGCTGATTTGACAATGCTCGGACATGCCGCGGCCGAGGCGTTTGCCGCCGCGATCGTGAACGGGACACTCGCGGCGCGCCCCGCCTATGGGTTGCCGGCGACGCAGCGATGAGCCGGCTGGTCGCGCTGTTGACGGATTTCGGGACGGACGATCCGTATGCAGGCCAGGTGGCCGCCGTCGTGGCGGCCGCGGCGTACGCCCAGGTCGTGACTCTCACGCACGGCGTACCGCCGCATGCCATCAATCTCGGCGCGCACATCGTCGACGCCTCGTTGGACCTCCTGCCGCGCGGCTCCGTGCTGCTGGCCGTAGTTGATCCCGGTGTTGGAACCGAGCGCCGAGGGATCATCGTGCGACGCGCGGGTCGGTGGCTGGTCGGTCCCGACAACGGCTTGCTGACCACCGCCACGGGTTCGATGCGGTGCTGGGCGATCGACCGACCCGAAACCTGGCGATCCAGTGTGGCGCGCACGTTTCACGCCCGCGACATATTTGCGCCGATTGCCGCTCGTCTGGCGAACTATGAACGCCCCGACCAGCTAGGCTCGCCTGTCCGGAATCCAATTCAAGCCGACCGACCATGCGCGCGCCTTGACGGATCGACCGTCAGGGGCGAAATCATTCACGTGGACAGCTTTGGCAATTTGATCACGAACGTTCCGGCTGCGGTCCTGCACACTTCGCACATGCTGGAAGCTCGAGTCGGCAATGTTCGGATCAAGGCATTGGCGGCGACGTACGGATCCGGGAGCGCACCAGTCGCGCTAATCGGAAGCTGGAATCTGCTGGAGATTGCGATACCTAGCGGTTCAGCGGCGCAGACACTGCGATCTCGCGTTGGGGATCGCATCACGGTTTGTCTGACTGATGCCTAGGCCGAGACCACCCAGTACGCCAGCAATCCGGAAGGTCCAGGCCGCCAGCCGCGCATCGCTGAAACGACCACCGCCGGCAATGCTCGCCTAGCACGGATTGGAACGACCGCATGCTGCTTCGGCTGGCCCAAGACCCACAGCTCTTTCTCATCGTTGCTATTGCATTCGTGGTGGCCATCAGCCTGCACGAGGCCAGCCACGCGCTGGTAGCAACCTGGTTGGGCGACGACCTGCCGCGACTTCAGGGTCGAGTCACGCTGAACCCGCTCAAGCACCTTGACTTGTTGGGGACCGTGATGATCCTGATCGCCTCGTTCGGCTGGGGGCGACCGGTGCTGGTGAATCCGTACCGGCTCAGATTCGGCTCGCGGCGTGGAATGGCGTTGGTGGCTGCCGCCGGGCCGGCCTCCAACGTCATTCTTGCCATGGTGCTTACGCCATTTGCTCGGCAGCTCGCGTCCGGATCTGGCCTCGACATTGTCACCATCGCCGTCGTGCTAATCATTCAACTCAATCTCTTCCTGGCCGTGTTCAACCTGATTCCGCTGCCGCCACTTGATGGCTTCAGCGTGTTGGTTGGTCTTGTGCCACGCGACACCGCCGACCGGCTGAACAGCCTGCGAAGGTATGGTCCCGGCCTCCTGATCGCACTATTCCTAATCTTCGCAATCGTCCCTGGCGCTGCCGGTATCATCAGCCGACCCGTGCTCTGGGCTACGAGTCTGCTCCTTGGGGGCTAAGTACCGACTGCGGCAAGCACTGGCGTTCTTCGATCCGCGTGTTTCGGCCGCATCCCGCGAGCCGGCCATTCGGCGGCTCAACGCGGACGAGCAAGCGCTGTTTCGTCGGCAGTCACCGGCCGACCAGCGTCACGCATTGGCCGTATACGCGGCGGCCCAGGACACCTGGCCGGAAGACGAGGCGCTGCACATTGCCGCGCTATTGCACGATGTCGGCAAAGGACGACCGGGAATCGGCGATCGCGCCGGGCTCACACTGACCCAGGCGTTTGCGCCCTGGCTCCTCTTCCGGTGGCTACGTCATCCGCCAGGGTCACGCCGAGGACGAGTCGCGCGGCTCGTTCACGACACTGAGAACAGCGCACGCCTGGCCGAACTGGCGGGCTCGCGACCAGACGTGGTGGACGCGCTGCGATGCTACGGCTTTCGCGAGCACGTAAGCGGACGGCGGCTGGCCGAATTGGACGCGCAACATTGACTGCAACCTGGGGGCCGGCGGGACAAGCCAGTGCCCTGACCGAGTTCGAGATTGACATCGGTGACTTTGAAGGTCCCCTGGACCTGTTGGTGCAACTGATTGAAAAGCAAGGGCTCGACATCACCGGCGTCTCGGTCCTGGCCGTCACCGACCAGTTCGTGGCCTACGCTCACCAGTTGCACGAGCGCTTCACCGAAGCGGCGTCGGAGTTCTTGCTGGTGGCATCCCGGCTTGCGCTGCTGAAATCTCGGGCCTTGCTTCCGCAGGCCGAGCCGGACGACGAAGAAGAGACGGCGGACGATCTGGCGGAGCGGCTGCGGATCTACGCGGAGTTCAAAGCTGTCGCCATGGAGCTTGATGAACGACTGCGCGTCGGACACGCGTCATACATCAGAGTGGCGACCCCAGATCTTCCGCAACCGGATCCTGAGCCAGGAGCCGGCGACCTGTCGCGATTGCTCAAGGCCATTGAGCGTCTGACGCAGGTCGACGTGCCGGTTGCGTCACTTATCGACACACCGACCCGGCGATTTCGCGTTGCAGACAAGGTCCGCGACTTGCAGGCAAGGCTACGTTCCGAAAGAGCGATCGCCTTCGACTCGATTGCCGCGACCTGCGCCGACCGGGCTGAGCTTGTCGCGACCTTCGTGGCTATTCTTCACCTGGTCAAGCAACGCACGGCAACCGTGGAGCAGACCAGTCCATTCGGATCAATTCTGCTCCGGTGGGTCGACCAGCATGCCGAACGGTAGCCAGCCCGACGGCGAGCCAATCAACGGCCTGACGCCCGAGACCTTGGGTGGCGACTTCGGCCTGGCGCGAACGATCGAGGGGCTCCTGTTTGTTGCCGATCGCGCACTCTCCGTGTCGGAGCTTGCCGACGTGACCGGGGCGCTGGAGTCCGACGTTCGATCGGCATTGGACCACCTGGCCGATCACTACCGACCTCGTGGCATCGTGCTGCTCGAGCACCGGCGGGCGTTTCGGCTGGTGTCCGCTCCCGACCTTGCCGACTACTGTCGGCGGCTCCTTGGACTCGATCAGCGTCGGCAGCCTTCGCGAGCGGCGCTGGAGACGCTTGGAATCGTCGCCTACCGAGGTCAGGCGACCCGCGCCGAGATCGAACGTGTGCGGGGAGTCGACTCGGACAGCGCGCTGGCCACCCTGCTATCGCGCAACCTGATTCGAGAATCGGGACGACTTGACGCACCCGGCCGGCCCGCGGTCTTTACCACCACCGACACGTTTCTGGCCTACTTTGGCCTTACGTCACTGGACGATCTTCCCGAAGTCGACCTGAATCTCGAGCCCACAGATTCCGACGTCAGACGGCCAGAACTTTAGCGCTTGGTGAACTGCTTGGCCTTGCGCGCGCGTACCAGGCCGGGCTTTTTGCGCTCCTTGGCCCGCGGGTCACGGGTCAGCATGCCAGCCTGCTTGAGCTTTGGTCGGTTGTCGGCGTCCATGGCCACCAACGCCCGCGCCAGGCCAAGCCGGATAGCTCCAGCCTGCCCACGCGTACCACCGCCCGTGACTCGGGCCGAGATTCCGACGGCCATCTCTTCCAACATGCGCAACGGCTCCAGGGCATGAAACCGGTGGTCGGGAACCGCGAGGAACTCCTCGATCGGTCGGCCATTGACGACAAATGGTCCATGGCCGGCGTAAACACGAACCTGCGCGACGGCGGCCTTTCGGCGGCCCAATCCGTAGTAGTAGTGGCCTTCCAGGGTCATGCACCAACCTCAAGTGTCTGGGGCCGCTGCGCCTCGTGACTGTGCTCAGGGCCGTCATAGACTCGCAAGCGCTTCAGAGCGCGGCGACCGAGCGTGTTCTTAGGCAACATACCCTTGACCGCCAGTCGAATCACCCGATCCGGCCGCTGGTCGAGCATTTCATCGAGCCGCGTCATCCGAATGCCACCCGGGTACCCGCTATGCCGCGCGTAGAACTTCTGCTCTCGCTTGCGCCCGGTGACTCGAACCTGCGCCGCATTGATAACGATGACGCCAGCGCCGTCATCAATGTTGGGAGTGAAAGTCGGCAAGTCTTTCCCACGCAGTACATGGGTAATGCGCGTCGCCAATCGCCCAAGCGTCTGCCCGGAAGCATCCACAACGACCCAGCGACGTCCGTTCTGTGTACTCACCGCATCACCGCCTGTTTCGTGCGTTCCCGATTGTATCGACGCTCGGCGCCGGAATACTCAACCCGCATCAGAGTCAGCCCGTGCGCCGGCGCCGTTCCACGAACTTCCGCGCGAGGAGCCGGACGTAGCAGCGACGCCACGGAGGCGGCGTCGATCTCGCCCCGACCGACTCGCACGAGCACCGCGACGACTCGCCTCACCATGCGATAGAGAAACGCGTTGGCGGCAATTCGGATATAGACCGCCGTCCCTTCTCGCCAGACCTCGAGAGCAAAGACCTCCCGCTGCGTGCCGTCCTGGGGTCCGGCGGTGAAGGCGTCGAAGTCGTGAGTGCCGACAAGCTGCGCAGCCGCGCACCGCATCTGCGCAATGTCGAGCGGCTGGGCGATGTGCCAGGCGCGGCTCCGGTCAAGCACCGGCCGTACCGGGCGCTGCTCAATCCAGTATTCGTAGATTCTCGCTGTGGCGTCGCGTCGCGGGTCAAATTCTTTCGTCGCGGTCGTGAGCTGGCGAATTGCGACATCGGAGGGCAGATGTGCGTTGACCGCCCGCAGCAGCGTTGCATCGTCAAGCTGGGTGCCGATGCGGCAGGCAATCACCTGCCCCAGAGCGTGAACGCCACTGTCGGTGCGTCCAGCCCCAGCAACGGTTACCTTCGCGCCGGCAGCCGCCAGGATGGCGGACTCCAACTCGCCTTGAACCGTGCGAGCGCCGCGCTGGCGCTGGAACCCATGGAATCCCGCACCGTCGTATTCGACCGTGGCGCGAACGGTCCGAGCTTCGCTCACACCAACTCCATGCGGGCCAACGGTGCGCCATCGCCAAGCCGGACCCCCACGCGGCGAATCCGCGTGAACCCCCCGGGACGATCGGCGTATTGATCAGCCAGATCCTCAAAGAGCCGTTCGATCGTTTCGGGGTCTGGAATCCGCGCAATTGCCTGACGTCGCGCGTGGAGGTCGCCACGCTTTGCGAGGGTGATCAAGTGATCAACGTCGCGTCGAATCTCCTTCGCCCGTGCCAGCGTCGTCTCGATCTGGCTGTGCAAAATCAGCGACCGAACCAAGCTGCGCTTTAGCGCGCGGCGCTGCGTGGGATTGCGGCCAAGGTGGCGACCTCGTCGACGGTGCCGCATCGACCTTACTCCTGTCCCTCATCGGGCGCTGACGTGTTGCCGGCCAGGCTGAGACCGCGCATCTCAAGCGCCTCGCGTATCTCGTTGACGAGACGCTCGCCCATGCCCCGGAGTTCATACAGGTCGTTTTCGGACAGGCCGACGAGTTCCTGCACTGTCTCAAGTTCGTGCCGCTTAAGGCTGTTCAGTGCTCGGTTCGAGAGCTTGAGGTCTTCCAGCGGGTCGCCTTCGGCTTCCGGCATCGGCGGCATGAACGCGGATGTCACCACATCCGCGGTTTCATCAACACCTGCAATCAGCTGGAAGGAATCAATGAGTTGCGCAGCGGCGCCACGCAGGGCATCCGCCGGGCTCATCACGCCATCGGTCCAGATCTTGAGTACGAGACGGTCGAACTCAGATTCGCGGCCCACGCGTGCCGGTTCGACGTGATACTCGACCTTGGTAACCGGACTAAACACCATGTCCAGCGGAATCACACCAATCGGTAGATCCCCCCGGGTCTCGCTTCCGACATATCCGGCGCCAGTCTCTACGGCAAACTCCGCCCGCAGGAAACCCGCATCGGTGAGCGAAGCCAGATGATGATCGGGATTCACGATTTCGATTCCGCTGGGCAACTCAAGACTGCCGGCGGTGACCTCGGAGGGCCCCTCGGCCTCGAGATAGAGAATGGCGGATTCGGAATCGAGTGATCGAAGCCGCACGCCTTTGATGTTCAGAAGAAACTCGACAAGGTCTTCGCGCATGAATTCCAGCGTGCTGAATTCGTGCAGGACGCTGTCAACGCGAGCGGTGGCGATTGCCGCGCCCGGCAACGCCGAGAGCAGCACGCGACGCAACGGATTGCCCAGCGTGTGCGCAAAACCTCGGCTGAGCGGTTCAATGTGAAAGTGCCCGAAATTGTCGCCAACCTCAACCATCTGTACGGTCGGCTGAATGTCGGCTTCGGCCTGATCTGATTCAACAGGTCCAAGAAACACCGCTGGTCCTTACCTTCCTGTCCGTCGCACGGACTCCCGCGCACGGATTAGCGCGAGTAGAACTCCACGATCAGTTGTTCGTTGAGTGTCGCGTCAATCTGGTTGCGATCGGGGATCGCGTTGATCGTGCCTTCAAACGCCTCGGGATCCACCGACAGCCAAGCTGGACGTCCCAGGGCTTCGGCACGGTCCAGCGCATTCTTGATGGCATCAATGTTTCGGCTCTTCTGGCGCAGGCGGACTTTGTCGCCCACGCTCAGCACAGCCGACGGGATGTCATGCTTTCGGTCGTTCAACTCGATGTGCCCGTGCTGAATGAGCTGACGCGCATGTGCCCGACTGAGCCCAAAGCCCATCCGGTAGACCACGCTGTCGGCTCGTAGCTCCAACATCTGAAGCAGGCGTTCGCCACGCGCACCGCTCTGCTTACCGGCCATCCGGTAATGACGACGGAATTGGCGTTCAAGCACGCCGTAGATTCGGCGAGCCTTCTGCTTTTCGCGCAGCTGAATGGCGTACTCCGTCGGCCGTCGCCGGCTAAATCCCCGGGCGCCGGGGCCACCGCGGTCGCCGCGTCGCTCGATGGCGCACTTCGGCGTGTGGCAGCGGTCACCCTTGAGGAAGAGCTTTTCCCCCTCCCGCCGGCAGAGGCGGCAAACAGGTCCTGTGTAGCGGGCCATCCGAGTGTGTCTCCCTGTGCTGGTTGCGGCCTACACGCGCCGGCGCTTGGGCGGCCGCGGACCGTTGTGAGGGATTGGCGTGACATCCGAAATACTGGACACATTGAGTCCGACGGCCTGCAGCGCACGCACAGCGGCATCGCGACCCGATCCGGGACCCTTGACGAATACGTTGATGTCCCGCATTCCGGCGTCCATGGCGCGCTGAGCGGCTTGCTCGGCAGCCTGCTGTGCGGCAAAAGGCGTGCTCTTGCGCGAACCACGCGCGCCGATCGTGCCCCCACTCGCCGACGCGATGGTGTCACCCATGGGATCGGTGATGGTGATGATGGTGTTGTTGAATGTGGCGTGGATATGGGCCGCGCCCCGCGGCACGGGTGCGCGGCTTCGACGCCGCGAGCGACTTGAACGTTCCGCCATCTGTCTAGCCTCGCTTGATCACGCGCTTGCGAATACCAACGGTTCGGCGCGGCCCCTTGCGCGAGCGTGCATTCGTTCGGGTGCGCTGGCCGCGCGTTGGGAGGCCAATCCGATGGCGCAGCCCTCGGTAGGATCCGATTTCACGCAGGCGGGCAATGCTGGTCTGCACCACGCGGCGCAAGTCGCCCTCAACCCGCTCGCGGCCGATCAGTGCCCGAATCTGCCCCAATTCCGACTCTGTCAGATCGCTGACTCGAGTCTGCGGGTTAATGTCGGCCTGGCGGACGATCTCGGCGCTGGTCGTGCGTCCGATCCCATAGATATGGGTCAACGCAATGACCACCGGCTTGTGGCGCGGAATGTCAACACCGGCAATACGTGCCATGTATCCCCTGTCCTTAGCCTTGGCGCTGCTTGTGTTTCGGGTTAGAGCAAATGACCATCACGCGCCCATGCCGCCGGATGACCCGGCAGCGGTCACACCGCGGCTTCACGGACGCAGAAACTCGCATGATCGCTACCGCTCCACTCGCTGATCGGCGCGCAGCCGCCAGGTGATTCGTCCACGCGAAAGATCGTACGGCGAGAGCTGCATCCGCACGCGGTCGCCAACCCCGACGCGAATGAACCGCAGCCGCATCTTGCCGGCCAGATGAGCAAGGATAGCCTTTGGTTCCTCGTCCACCGAGTCCCCGGTCTGAATGCGCAACGGCTGACCGTTCGGACCAATAGGCTTGACGAGGAACATCGTGTTCGGCAGGGAGTCGACAACTTCGCCTTCAATCTCGATGACCGGCGTCTTGCTGGACGACTCTTCAGGTGGATCCGGCGCTTCGTTCCTTCGGTTTCTTGGCGATGCCATGGCTATCTTCAGGCTGCCTCGGTGAGAACGCGCGGGCCCGAGTCGGTAATGGCGACGGTGTGCTCGAAATGGGCGGAGAGCGAACCGTCCTCCGTACGAGCGGTCCAGCCATCGGCGTCAAAAACCACGTCAGACGAACCAATGTTCACCATCGGCTCTATGGCAAGCGTGGTTCCTGGAACCAGCTTCAGCCCACCGCCGGGCCGCCCGAAGTTTGGCACCTGGGGCGACTCGTGCATGGTCCGGCCAATCCCGTGTCCGACGAAACGTCTCACGATGGTGAGTCCAGCCTCCTCAACCAGTGTCTGTACGGCGGCCCCGATGTCCCCAATGTGACCACCCGCAACCGACGCACGAATAGCTTCAGCGAGTGCGGCGCGAGTTACATCAAGCAGGCGGCTCGCGTCAGGGC
>JAPOXI010000098.1 GCA_026707185.1 Chloroflexota bacterium | reverse complement strand
CGCGCGTCATCCACTCCGGGCCTGCCCCATGCGTCGCCAGCGCCATGTCCAGCCAGACGTACAGATCGTGCTTCTCCGCCAGGTCGAACAGCCGGTCGAACTCGTCCAGTTCGTACTGACCCGGCCGCGGCTCCATCCAGTTCCACATCGTGAAGCTGCGCACGATCCGAAACCCGCCCGCCCGGATCCGCGCCAGGTCCTCGTCCCACACCTCCGGCTTCGGCGCCGGCGCCCGGTAGTACTCCACGCCCACCGGAAACGGAACTCCAGGGATTCCGAATCCCCCGTCGGCAGTCATCAGACGACCCGCTTCCGCCCGCTCGGGCACCGCTACAGCGTCTGCGACGACTTGAAGCGGCCCGCGCCGTCCTTCTCGGCGCCGGGGAAGTCGTAGCCGCCCGGCTTGCGCTTCTCCGGCTCACCGCACGCGGCCAGCGCGGCAATGGCGCCGGCGGAGGCGGCCAGCAGAACCACCAGGCCGCGACGGGACAACGGGCTGGACTGGGGGACCGATGCTTGGAGCCGGTCAGGTTCGTTCATTGCTTCACTCCCCTGCGAATGCATGGCATCGAAGCCGGCATTCGCTGCATTCGCATCGGGCCAGTTCCGTTTCCCCAGTGGTGGCCTGACCGGGCGTGTCCACGCGGTACAGGGTACGCCCCTCGATGCTGTGCATCTACGCCGCCGCTTTCCGGACGAGGATCCCAAGTCTCTCCAGGAGATACGAAAACCCATGCAGCGCGGCGAATCCCCGCCAGTCCGCATCCTCAAACCACGCCCGATACGCCCTGGACCGCTATCCTTCCAATCCAAACAGCCCGCTGCCCGGAGTCTTAGCCATGCTCCGAGTTGGAATCGTCGGCCTCGGCGGCATTTCCAGGTCGCACGGCGACGCCATCGAGACTCTTCCCAACGTCGAAATCGTCGCCGCCGCCGACCTCCTCGAAGCCCCGCGCCGCGCCTTCTGCGACCGCTACGAGGTCCCCCGCGCCTACCCCAGCCACACCGAACTGCTCAAGGACGACGAAGTCGACGCCGTCGCCGTCACCCTCGGCCACCAGCTCCACCACCGTCTCACCGTGGATGCGCTCAACGCCGGCAAGCACGTCCTCGGCGAGAAGCCCATGGCCCTCTCGCTTGAGCAATGCGACGACATGATCGAGGCCGCCCGGCGCAACAACGTCAAGCTCATGATCGGCCTCACCCAGCACTTCCTCGGCCCCAACATGAAGGCCAAGGAGATCCTCGACTCCGGCGAGCTTGGCCCCCTCGTCACCGCCGTCTGCTATTCGGTCAAGAACTGGGGCTATCCCAAGCGCCGGCCCCAATACCGCAGCCGCTTTCATGGCGGCGGCTACTGGATGACCAACGGCGTCCACATGGTCGACCGCCTCACCTGGCTCGTCGGCTCCCAGGCCGCTCGCGTCAAGGCCCGCATCGGGACCAAGAGCCACTACCAGGCCGGCGACGACTATGGCGTCGCCTTCGTCGACTACAAGAACGGCGTCCCCGGCATCGCCATCGCCATCGGCTACCGGGATGGCGCTCCCAACTATCAGTCCGAGATCATCTGCACCAACGGCGGCGTCCGCTTCAGCGGCTCGGGCGACCGCTTCGTCGCCATCGGCCGGGGCAATGAATGGACTCGCGTCCCCTTCGAGGACCCGCCCGCCGGCATGACCGCGGAATGGCGCGCATTCGCCCGCTCCATCGAGGAGGACCTTGAACCGCCCACCTCCGGCGAGTGGGGCCGCCACATCATGGAGATCCTCTTCGCCGCCGAACGCTCATCCATCACCGGCCAGCAGGTCACCCTCGCCGGCGGAACCGACTACAACGTCCAGACCACCGGTCAGGTCGTCGCGCCAGACCACGGCTGGGTCTGACGTGCGCCCCCCAACCGTCCGTCACGTCAACCCATGCCCTCCCAGCCAGCTTCCCCGCCGTCGCTTCATGGTGCCGCTCGCCGCCACGACCGCCACCCTCACCGCCCTCTCCGGCTGCGGCGGCGCTGAGCAACCGACGCCCGGCGGCTGCAACTTCCCCGGCGCCCGTAGAGACGAAACCGGCAACTACAAGATGCGCAACATCCAGTGCCACCGACCCACCAAATCCAGCCGCCCAAGCGCCAACCCGCACGCATCCCACGCCTAGGAGTGACCTTTGCAAAACGCCGCTCGAACTCGAAGGTGTCGCGACTCTTCACCCTCTCCTGGGGGAGAGGCAGAATCGGCCGTCTTCGGCCGGATTCGGTGAGGGGTCTTCCGCGCAGCCAGCGTCGGGTTACGCAAAGGTCTCCTAGGAGCGAGAACATGAAGCCACTTGACGTTCCGGAAGCAGGTACCTCTCCCACGGCCCGCATTCCCCGCCGCCGGCTCGTCGCCCTCCTCGCGGTTTCTGCCGGCTCGCTCGCCACCCTGGCTGGATGCGGCGGCGAGAAGAAACTCACCCGCGACAGCTACGACTTCCCCGGCGCCCGCAAGGACAGCACCGGCAACTTCCAGATGCGCAACGCCCAATAGCGCCCTTGGCTGGCGCTGAACTGAAGCCAGCGGCCCCAAGGCCAACGCCGACCCCGTTTGGGGCTTGTAAATTAGGGAGCGAACCCACCGCCGGACCCCGACGCCCACCCGCTCGAAGGAACTGAAATGAACGACCTGGCTCCCCGCCACGAGTCCACCCCCCGCCGCACCCGCCAGCTCTCCCGCCGCCGTCTCGGCGTCCTCCTCGCCGCCTCCGGTGGCGCCCTTGCCGTGCTGGCCGCTTGCGGCGAGGAAAAGAAGCTAACTCGCGACGGCTACAACTTCCCCGGCGCCGAAAAGGACGCCAGCGGCAACTACAAGATGCAAACCTTCCGCTAAACCGAGGAGCCCGAGGACTCAAAACGCCCCACTACGTCCCGCTCTCGGGGGTGGTTGCTGGCCGCAAGTCGAGTTTCCCTGCCGGACTGGGCCAGAGTTCGTCGCTGGGTTGCTCCAGGGATCGCGGCTTCAATTCAACAGCCGAAGTTCGCTCAACCCGTGGCGCCTGTGTCCGGTGTCAGATGCTCGTCAAACCAGGCAATGGTTCGGTCAATCACATCTCGTAGATTCGGTTCAGACCAACTACCGGGCCAGTGGCCTTCGCCCTTGTAGTTCCGGAGTTCGGCGCGCTGGCCGAGGCGACGCAAGGCGCTGAAGGCTTCGCTCGCTTGCGCGAACGCTCCGGTGTCATCGTCGCCACTGAACAGCAGCAGGGGCGTCGTTACACGGTCCAGGTAGAACAGCGATGAGTTCTCGATGTACGCGTCGCGGCTCTCCCAGAGGCTTCCCCCCAGACGTGCCTGGCCGCTTTCGCACCATCCAAGCCAGGTGGTATCACCGCCATCGCTCAGGGCCCCATAAAAGCTCGTGAGATTGACTGTTCCCGCACTGCACACGGCAGCCGAGAACATCTCAGTTTGGCTGATTAGCGACAACACGCTGTAGCCGCCATAGCTATGGCCGAGGACGCCGATTCGTTCTGGATCGGCGAATCCCAACTCGACGACCCGATCGACGGCCGGCACGACGCTGCGCGGGATGGCGCGGCGCGGATTTCGGGGTCCAAGGGGAATGTCCGGCAACAACACGGCATATCCGAGCGACGCAAAGAGATATGCGTCGGCCAGGCACAGGCACGGCCGCAACCCGAAGCTGTGGATCCGCGGCGAGCTCTCAGTCCCGGCGTAGACGACCACGAGCATTGGAACCTGCGTGTCGTCGACGTAGTCGGGTGGCAGCAACAAGGACGCTTGGCGCTCTTCGCCGTCGGCGTCGGGGAACTCAACCAGGCGCTTCAAACCGAATTGTTGGCCTTGCAGGCTGGGGTTGAGCGAGGCCAGACGGCTGGCTTCACCGGTCGTCAGGTCAAGCCGCCAAATCTCCGGCGGATGTTCGGCCGCCTCCAACTGCAAATACGCCGTCTGGCTGCGCCAGTCGACCTCCAGGCCAAGCGTTTCTCCGCGAGCGACGTAGCGCTTGTGCAGCACCGTGCGTGGTTTGCTGCTGCCGTCGGTGCCGTCGATGGACACCACTTCGAGCGCCTGCGAGGTCGTATCTCGAAGCAAAAGCGCCAGACTGCCGTCGGCTGGCGCACGCAATACCTGATCGTCGGGTGGCTGAATCCAACTCGTCAGCGTCTTCGCCTCGTCCACGTCGATCTTGCGAGCGCCCGACCCGTCGGTGCGAACGCTCCACACCCCATCCCCCACCAGGCAAAAGATCTCGTCGCCAGCGGCGCTCCAGCGCGGGTGCTCGTAGGCCTGGCGCAGGTCGTCACCGACATCGGCTGACACGTCCAGTGGCTGCCGCCGGCCTTCGGCATCGGCCACAAAGAGTCGACCCTTCGGGCGCTCACCGGTGGCATATGGTAGGTCGGAGGTCGTGAAGGCGATCTCGGCGCCATCGGGTGACCAGCTAAAGCTCTGCCCATAGTCAAACGTCACGCCGTGCGCGATGGCTCGAGGCTCGGCGCCACCGAGCGGCACGACCATCAGGTCGCTGATCCACTGCTGATGAGCCACCTCCTGCCCGACGATCACAGGGACGGCAACCGCCGCCCCATCGGGCGACATGCGCCAGCCACCGACGATGTTCCACTTCTCAGCGAGTCTGCGGACTTCATGTGTGCTGACATCGACGATGCCGAAGTCGCAGCCATAGCGTTCGTTGAGCAACTGCACCGGCGCACGGTCGTCGCCCTGAGAATCGGGATCGTGCGCGAACACCACGATGCCTGACGAGCTGGCTTCGTCGTCACTGTCCTGCCTGTCGCCGGGGAACGCCTCATCGGCTGGCCAGAGCTTTGCGACAACTAGTCGACTGTCAGGCGTCCATACCGGAAGCTCGAAGCCAAAGAACGGCCGAACGAGCGCGTTCGGTATAAGCCGAACTCGGCGATCGGCGAGACGCAGGATGCCCAGGCAGGCAGGGCCGCCCATCACCACATAGGCCGCCAGCATTGAGCCGTCGGGCGACCACTGGCCGCCCCAGGAGACCTCGGCGTCAGGAAACGGCTGCCACTGCGAGCCGTCTGAGGTATCGATCACCGTTAATTCGCTGCCAAGGACGGTCACTGGAACGTTGCGGGCGTCGTATTGCCCTGACGTGCCGGGTTCGTGGCTGGCAACGGCCGGCGCCACCGTCAGCGCAAGGAACCGGCCGTCGGGTGAAAGGCGAGGTGGAACGCTCTCCGTCGGATACCGAATTCGAAGCAGTTCGTCGATCGAGAGGTGCCGCGACATGTCCGCCTCCTGAAGATCGGACTGTCGCGGCAGCTTAGCGAAGCATCGCTGGCTCCAGGTCGAATCCTCCAATCGGTTGGTCGCATGAGAGCGCGCCCGTCGGATGGCCACGTCGCCCGACGCCACGCCGCGCGAAACGTGGCTATGCACTCGCGGCGCCGGTGGAATCGGGGTCACCGTGCCGGTCAGCGCTTTGCTGTGCAGGTGCCTGTGCCCTGGGCTGTCGTGCGCGAACGCTCTCCTTACGGGAGGGACATACCGAGCTGCTTTCCGTGAGTCACACCGCCAACACCCTTCCAATCCTGGGTTGCTTGAACCGCGCGGAAACCCGATTCCTCGTACATTGGTCGCAAACCGAGATTGTGTGGATGTCGCAAGGTCAGGGACCGGGAGGTGCAGCGGCACAAGATGGCCCGCAGCAAGAACCGTAGCGACTTCGACGCCGTCATCATCGGCGCCGGCTTCTCCGGCCTGGGCATGCTCCGCCGCCTGCGCGACGTCATGGGCCTGTCTGTCCAGGTCTACGAGACCGGCAGCGGCGTCGGCGGCACCTGGTACTGGAACCGCTACCCCGGCGCTCGCTGCGACTCCGAGAGCTACATCTACTGCTACTCGTTCTCCAAGGAACTCCTCCAGGACTGGACCTGGAGCGGCAAGTACCCGGAACAGCCCGAAATCCTCTCCTACCTCGAGCACGTTGCCGACCGCTTCGACCTTCGCCGCAACATCCAATTCGACACCCGCGTGACCGCTGCCACATTCCACGAAGACGCCAGCCTCTGGGAGATCACCACCGACCGGGGCGACCGCGTCACCGCCCAATACCTCATCACCGCCATCGGCTGCATCTCCACCAGCAACGTCCCGCCGATCGAGGGCCTGGACTCGTTCCAGGGCGACTGGTACCACACCGGCGCCTGGCCTCACGAACCCGTCGATTTCTCGAGCAAGCGCGTCGGCGTCATCGGCACCGGCTCCAGCGGCGTCCAGTCCATCCCTGTTATTGCCCGACAGGCCAGCAGCCTCACCGTCTTCCAGCGCACCCCCCAGTTCACCGTCCCCGCCCGCCACCGCGCCGCCGACCGCCGGTTCATCGAGGAAGAGGTCAAGCCCAACTACGAGGAGATCCTCGAACAAGCCCGCTGGAGCCAGGGCGGCGGCGGGCGCGAACCCATCGGGCAATCCGCCCTGGCCGTCACCGAAGCTGAGCGCAACCGGATCTACGAGCAACAGTGGGAAAAGGGCGGCTACGAATTCAGCGGCGGCTCATTCGCCGACCTCATGACCAACCGGGCCGCCAACGACACCGCCGCCGACTTCATCCGCAACAAGATCCGTCAGATCGTCAAAGACCCCGAGACCTGCCGGAAGCTCCTCCCCCACGACCACCCGTTCGGCGCCAAGCGCGGCCTGCTCGACACCGGCTACTACGCCACCTACAACCGCGACAACGTCCACCTCGTCGACCTCAGAAGCACCCCCATCCGGCGAATCACGCCCACTGGTATCCGCACCACCGAGCAGGACTTCCAGCTCGACATCATCGTCTTCGCCACCGGCTTCGACGCCATGACCGGCACCTTCTTCAAGATTGACATCCGCGGCCGCAACGGCCTGGCGCTACGCCGGAAATGGTCGAAAGGACCAAAGACCTACCTCGGACTCCAGGTCGCCGGCTTCCCCAACATGTTCATGATCACCGGCCCCGGCAGCCCCTCCGTCCTCAGCAACATGCCCGTCAGCATCGAACAGCACATCGACTTCATCGCCGACTTCATCGCCTGGATGCGCCAGCGGGACGTGGAAACCGCCGAAGCCGACCCCCAGGCCGAGGAGCAATGGGTCGCCCACGTCAACGAAGTTGCCAACACTACCCTCTACGTCCACGCCAACTCCTGGTACCTCGGCGCCAACATCCCCGGCAAACCCCGCGTCTTCATGCCCTACCCCGGCGGCGTCGGCCCCTACCGCCAAAAATGCAACCAAATCGCCCACAACAACTACCAGGGCTTCATCCTCAGCGCGGCCGCGACTACGCCGAGGTGATTCTGGAGGAGTACCCGGTGCTGGAGTCTGAGGACATCCAGGCCTGCCTGCTCTTCGCTCACCGCTCAATCTGACCTCGCCCGCCACGCTTCAGGCCCTCAACGGACGGCCTACGAGGCCCCCTTAGTGGACTGTCGCTTGGGAGCTTCAAATCCGTCGAGTTACGGCCCGGGTGGCTGGCGGCTGGCCAATTCAGAGGCGTAATGCCTGTCATTTTCATGCCATAATTAGCGATAGAAGTCCGACAGAATTGGTGACGGTGATGCTTCTTGCAGAGCGCCTTGGGCAGGCGGCGACCGATGTGCGTCTTGATCAGGCGGACTTGGCCCGCATCCTAGGAGCCAGCCCACGTACCGTGTCGCGCTGGCTCCAGGCCGAGACGGCCCCCCGGCGGGATACGCGCGAGCGCATTCTTGAACTCGTCGCGGTACTCGACGCCTTGTCCAGGACCGTTCACGGTCAGAGCGCCTACGACTGGCTCTACACGCCGATTCCAGCCCTCGAGCACAGAAAGCCGGCCGAGCTACTTGCCGAAGGCCGCTATCGAGAAGTCCTGGGGGCAATCGACGCGCTCGCCGAGGGTGTGTCTCTATAGCGGCCGCGCAGGACCCCGCGACTGCCGAGTGCATCAGTGCACTTTGCTGGGCCAACAGGCGCTAATCGAAATTGGCGCCGAAGCCAGAAGCGGGCCGAGTCCCCTTGCCGCCTAACGCCAGCGCCCCCCGCCCGTTATAAAGTAGAACCACGAACCGTCGGCCAACCGCGCGGACGCCCACCCGGTCCCCATCCCACGACCGAACCACCGTCCCGCCGCACTGACCCGCGGCCACTGGGCGGCGGAGGCATCACCGTGACCCAGCATCACCCAACTGAATCCACCCACCCACCCGCGACCCCCCGCGCCCTCACCCGCCGCCGCGCCCTGCGCCTGGCCGGAATCGCCGGCGCCCTTGCCGCCGCCTGCGGCGAACCCGACATCCCCAAGATCCAGCCCCCCGTTCTCCCTTCAACCCAGCGCACCCAGGCTCCCGCAACCCAGGCAACTGAATCCGCTGCTACGCCCCTGCCCACCGTCATCGTCACCGCCGGCGATCGCGCCCCCAGCCGCGAAGGCGCCCTCCCGCAGGCCGGAGCTGACCGCCCCATCTCCATCGCCCTCCCCACCTTCGCCGGCGGTAACTGGGACGTCGAACCCATCCTCCTCTCCGCCGAACTCGCCGCCCGCCAGGACACCGACGGCCGCTACAAGTTCACGCGCACCCCTCTGCCTTCCAACTTCGGCTACCGCTGGGACTACGCCGAAACCGTGGACGACGGCTCCGGCAACGCCCGCACCGACCTCGTCATGCTCGAACAGTGGGACCTTGCCAACCTCGTCGCCGGCAACAAGCTCCTGCCGCTGGACGAACACCTCGCCAGCGACTCCACCTTCAATCCCGGCAGCTACTGGCCCGGCATCCTCGAGACCGGCAAGGTCGAAGGCGTCCAATACGCCCTCCCCGTCGCCGCCGCCCCCTGGATAACCATCGTCAACCGCGACCTGGCCGCCGCCGCCGACTACCAGATCCCGCCCCGCAACGCCTGGGACGGCCCGGCCTTCGTGGAAGCCGCCCTCGCCATGCACGGCGACCCTCAGGCCCCTGGCGGCAGCGACGCCCTCGGCCTCCTCCTCAACGTCGAACCCATGTGGGGCGCCCCTGACCAGCTCTGGAGCTACACCCCCAGCTTCCTCTTTCTTCAGTCCGCCCTCGGCGCCTTACCGGACAGCCAGGGCTCCTTCGCCCCCCTGCGCTCGGACCCGGCCAAGGCCATCGCCGAGACCTACTACGACCTCGCCACCACCTACGGCCTCGCCGAAAGCGCCGAGAGCAGCAGCGGCACCATCTGGTATCGCTACGTCCAGGGCCGGATCGCCATGCTCATCATGTCCCTCGGCGGCCTCAGCTTCGGCTGGATGACCCGCAGCAGCGGCCCCGACAATGTCCTCTACCCCTTCCCCAGCTTCGGCTCCGGCGGCGCCCCCGTCAGCGTCTGGATGATGATGGGCATCGGCAACGGCACCCAGGAACCCAACGTCGCCTACGACGCCCTCCGCGCCCTCGACCGCAACACCCAGCGCGTCGCCAACGTCCCCGCGCAGCGCCTGGATCCCGACCAGCTCCAACTCCTCTTCGCCAGCTACAGCGACGAAGCCGCCCACATGGTTGTTGACATAATGCAGTCCGCCAACTACGTCACCGTCGACCGCCCCCAATGGGGCGCCTTCGTCAACCAACTCGACGCCGGCATCATCCGCGACGAACTCTCCGCCAACGAAGCCCTCACCAACCTCATCCACCGCCTCGAAGAACTCGGCGCCCAGGTCTAGCTGTTCCTGCGACTCCTATCGCCGGACCTAACGCTCGTCGGTATCACCCGAGGCGTTCCGAACGGGCACTGCGCTGGATAGCACCGCTACCGGCATCACCTGGCCACCAGCACAATCTCCGCCAGCGACACGTAGCCGCCCTGACCGAACGTCTCGCTAATCCGAACCGTCAGCGCCGTCGTTACGTCATCGGGCATGTCCACCACGTTTTCGATGTCCGGACGCAGCGGCTGCCGCCGCACCCACTCGGAATCGCCGCTTCCGCTGTCGATTGCGATCTCAACCCAACGCGGCCACGTGTCCAGAGGCTCGTCCGTCGCGTTATAGAACACCACCCGCTCCAGTCCGCGCGGCGGGTTCAACCGAATCGTGATGTCTTGCGGCAGGCTGGAGTCCGACGATCGCCACGCCGGCGTCGTCCCATCCACCACGCTGTCGATAAGCAGCGACGCCGGATGCCCTTCAGCCTGGCTCGTAACCGATTCGATGCGCCCACCAATCGACCCGATACCGAAGACCTTGTTCACCGACGGGTTCTCGATGATCAGCGGCTCATGCTCCGGGCCCACGAACCGCTGCTCTACGAATCCGTAGCCAATCACCGCCACCGGCAAGGCCAGCATGAGAGCCAGCGTCAGTAATGGGATCGGCGCTGTACCCCGCTCGCGCGTATGCACCACCGCGAGCACCAGCGGCGTCAGCAGAAGCACCAGGATCAGGACAATCGGCGTGTCGAGAACGCTGTCCACCCCCCTAACCCGCAGCACGACATACGTGATTGGCAACGCCAGCGCCGCCGGCAGCAGGATCAGCCGGCGACCCAGGTGGGCAAACGCAATTCGCTCGTGCGGAAAGATCACCAGGACCACAAAGCCGAGCACGAACCCCGCGAACGCCGGAATGGGATTTCGAACGTCAATCGACCAGACGACCAGCCACGCCAGGATCAGCACAAACGAAGCAAGAGGGGCCGAACTTCCCGGCGGCCGACCGTGGTCGAGCGTCACCGGCTCTTCCTCGATGGAGCGCCCGGCCGCGTAGCGCCGCGGCCGGTACAGGCCCTCGCGCGGTGGACGGGTTGCCGGCGGCCGCTCGGTCTCACCCGTCATCGGAACCGCCGCCCCTCGCTTAGACAGCTACATTGAGTCGGCAAGCGTAGCGAAGCCGGTTCCGAGCCTTCGCACGTCGGGTCAGTCCCATGAGCGAACAGAGCAACCTGTCCACAACTCCCGGTCGCCGGGAACTGCCTGTCGACCTGCCCGGCCTCAGGCCCGGCAACATCCCGCTCCCCGCCGACTTCGGCCTCGACACCTTTATCGACGCAATCGCGGCGGCCGAGTCGGACGCCGCGCGAACCAATCCGCATACGGCCGCCGAGCGCATCAGCGCAGCGCTTCGAAGCTGGATCCTCGGCTTCGAAACCGATGCCGCCACTATCCGTCAGCGGCAAGACGTCGTTCGCATCTTCTGGGACCGACCCGCGCTCAGCGAGCTAATCCAGGACCTCAACATCGCGCCGTACGACTCCAACCAGGAATCGCGCGGCGGCTACCAGTACCACCTCGAACGCTTCGAGTCCTACGCCGAGGCTCTCGCCAGCCTGCGAGCCGCGCTCGATGGCTCCCAACCGGAATGGCTCAACGGCGTCCGCAGCGCCCTGGCCGACGCCGCGGCCGAAGCGTCCGACGCGGCCCGCAAGCTCAATCCCCGCTTGGCTCTCGAGGTCAGCCTGTCCGGACGCGTGCACATCTCAAAGCGGGAAAGCCTGCTGGGCGGGACTACCCAGCAGGGGCAACTCGGTTACACCTACGCGCTGGTCAATGAATCAACCGGCGAGTCCCTCGAGCGCCGAACGCCCGGCGGCTTCGGCGTCGGCGATGTGCTCAACCCCTGGGACCCGGCGCCCCAGCGCCGCTCCGCGTTCGAATACCAGATGGACAGCGAGATCTTTCGCCAGTTGACCAGCGTCGTAAAGGAGTCGATCTTCACCCGCGACTACCACCTGTCCGGTGTCATCGGGGTTGACGAAGCCGCCGGCGTCGCCAAAAGCACCGTCTTCTTTCGCCGCACCTCGCGCGAACCGCTGCTCAAGGTCATCGCCAACAACGCCCTCGGTTTCATCCCCGGGGCGCCGCGGCTCGGGTATGCATGGGAAAGCCTCAAGCCCTCGGTCGCGGAAGGAACGCTCTACGTCGAAATCTCGGCCGAGCCCACCGGCGCCATGCAGGACGAGAACACCCTTTTTCGCATCCTCGAAAAGGTCCGCTCCGATCACAACCTCTTCTACCTCCGCCAGTTCCCGCCCGCCATCCGCCGTTTCGAGCGCCTGCTGGTCACCCTCAAGGCTGTCGCCGCCGCCGTGCGCTTCTTTCGCAGCCTCCAGGCCCGCGGGATCCCCATCACCTTTCCCACGGTCGTCCATCCGGCCTCTGATGCGCCCACCCACATCCACGGCCTCGTCCCTCCTGAACTCGCCGTGCTGGCCGATCACGCCTGCGTCCCCAGCGACGTCGAGTTCTCCCCTCGGCAACCCACCGTCCTCATCACCGGCGCCAACAACAACGGCAAGACCACCTACCTGGATTCCATCGGGATCACCCAAGCGCTGTTCCAGGCTGGCCTCCCCATCCTCGCTTCCGAGGCCGCCCTTCAGCCGCGCGACAAGATCCTTTCTCACTTCATTCGTCCCGGCGATGTCCAGGCCGGCGAATCCACCTTCGCTCACGAATGCTCCCGCGCGGTCCGCTTCGTCGAGCAGCTCACCTCGCGCAGCCTCGCCCTCTGCGACGAACTCTTCCGCGGCACCTCACCCCAGGACGGATTGGTGGTGTCCGACCTGGCCTTGCGCTGCTTCATGCGCTCCGGCGCCGCCGTCTTCTTCGTCACCCACTACCACGGCCTCGTCGAACGCTTCAACGGCGAGGACAGGCTGCGCTTCCTAGCCGGCAGGCTCGACCACTCCGTGGAACCCGCGCGCTACACCTATCGCATGCAGCCCGGCGTCTCGACCGAGTCGGACGGCCTCCTCGTCGCCGCCCAGCACGGCTTCAGCGCCGAAAGCCTCGACCGGATCCTCGCCTTCAAGGCCTCCAGGGGCGAGATTCCCGAGTCCGCCTGAGTACTCGCTCCGATCAGGCCCGCCGCAGCATCGGCGCCAGCGCCAGCACCGCCAGGCTCGTTGCCATCACCACCAGCCCCGCCCCGCCAATCGCCCACCGCACGCCCACCGCCTCGCCCACCGCCCCCATCGCCAGGTGCCCCACCCACCCAAAGCCGATGGCAAACAGCCAGCCCCCCACCACGCGTCCCCGCATCTGATCCGGGACCGTCGCCTGCAGCAGCGTCAACTGAATGGCATCAAACGCCGCGGCCATGGCGCCCACCAGCGTCACCAGCGCGATCGCAACTGCCAGGCTGGGACTCAGCGCGACGCCCACCAGACCAAGCCCATACACCATCGTCACGCCCAGCAGTAGCCGGCCCTTCCGCCGGAAGTCACCCAGCAGCGAAAGCGCCACCGCCCCGCTCACCGCCCCCATGCCCGCGGCGAACTGCAACGTTCCCAGCCCCGACTCCGTGACCTGCAACTCGCCCCGCGCCATCGCCGGCATCACGGACTGGTAGGCAAAACCAAAGATCTCAACCGCAATTGCCATCAGCAGCAGTGTGGCCACCACTGGCAGCCCCGCCATCAGCTTGATGCCGTCCGCGGTGTCGCGGAAGACCATTCGCAGTGGCGTCTGCTGGTCGCGAGTCGCGGGCTGCACACTCGGAATCAGCGGCACGATCGCGCCGCCTAGCAACACCAGTACCGCCGCCGCCGCCAGCGCCGCCGGAATGCCCAGCAGCTCCGCCGTGATTCCGCTGGCCAGCGCGCCAATCGCCCCCACGGCCAGGCTGCCCACGGCGTGCAGCGAAATCGCGTTCATCCGCACCTGGCGCGGCACCAGGTCAGTGATCAGTCCCTGTCGGCTTGGCATGTCGAACGAATTGACCACCCCGCCCAGCGCGATCAGCAGAAATATCGGCCACGGATTCGAAAACCCCACCCAGGCGATCAGCGCCAGCAGCACCTTCAGCACCGCTCGAATCAAGGCCGTGATCGGCAACAACCGCGTTCTCGGGTAGCGGTCGGCCACGGCGCCGCCCAGCGGTGCGGCGAGGATTCCCGGAGCGCTGCGCACGGCGAAGGTCGCCGCCGACAGCAGGATGGACTCGGTCTCCACCAGCACCAGCCATCCCACCGCCAGCCGCTCCGCCCACGTCCCCAGCGCCGTCAGGGTCGAACTCAGCCACAGCACCCGGTATGCCGGATAGCCGAAGGCCGTCAGCCCGCGCGAGATTCTCACGGGAGAGTTGCCATCTCCTCTTGGACTCCCTCGACGATCCGGCTATGGTCGAGCGTTAAGCGACGCCAGTCCAAATCGCCGAGGAAAGACCCGCAGCATGGACTGGTTCGTCGGAAGACCCCGGAGGTAGTCGGCGCTGTGAACACCCGGACCCAATTGACCCGTCACGAGCTGGAAGCTGGCTTTGACCACATTCGCCAGTCGCCCGCCGACGGCGGCCCCCTCCAAATGATCGTCCAGCGACCAGGCGTGAATCAGCGCGAAGTCGTGAACGAAGGCACGCTGGATGTCGACGCCGGCCTCGTTGGCGACAGCTGGCAGACCCGCGGCAGCCCCCGTACCCCCGATGGCGGCCCCAATCCCGCCGCCCAGGTCACCGTCATCAACGCCCGCTTGATCGCGCTGCTCGCCCGCACCGAAGACCGCTGGCCCCTCGCCGGCGACCAACTCGTCATCGACATCGACCTCAGCGAAAACAACCTCCCGCCGGGTGCCCAACTTGCCATCGGCGACGCCGTGCTCGAAATCTCGGCCGAACCCCACACCGGCTGCGCCAAATTCGCCCAGCGCTTCGGCCACCAGGCCCTCCGTTTTATCAGCACCCCAACCGGCCAGGCCCTCCGCCTCCGCGGCGTCAACACCCGCGTCATCCAATCCGGCAACATCCGCCTGGGCGACCTCGCAACCAGGCTCAAAAACTAGTCGGCTCGGCCGCCGACACGAGCGATTGCAGCTTCGGCTAACCGGTCTCCGGCGGAACGAGGGGTTCCACCTGCTCGATCAGCCCGGCAACGAATCCCCGAGCGTCCCGCGCGTGAAGCAGCATGTCCAAGAGATAGGCGGCATCGTCACGCCGCATAGACCACCTGCGCCGAGTCCAGGATCGCTCTCCGCCGGATGTAGTTGCGGCTGATCTCGACCGATCTCCGCTCGATCAGGTCCACATCTCGACCCAGGACTTCGGCCAACTCGCGTTCCATGGCCGGCCAGTCCCTCAGGCCCGGCTCGGCCGCCGGAGCAAATCGCACCAGGATGTCCACGTCGCTCTCCGGCCCAAAGTCGTCCCGCAGCACGGAACCAAACAGCGCCAGCTCCACCATCTGCCAGCGCTGACAGAAAGCCGCGATCTCGTCCTGCCGAAACTCAATTCGTGCGTTCATTGCTCAAACCCCACACCGCCCGGGCAGCCCGCTGACCGAGGTCCCCGGCCCGCCCGCGAAGGCGGTGCCGCTCCTCACCCTCTTCTCAGACCCTTGCAAATCTCGCCTGGCCCTTGCCAGGGCAGCCTCTTCCTCCCTCTCCCTTGAGGGAGAGGGCTGGGGTGAGGGTGGCAGCTACCCCCATCACCCAGGCCGGAGTCCGGCAACCAGACTCGGCAAACCAACCTCCTAATCCGCCTCCCAAGGGGAGAGGCAGATTCCGCCGTCCTCGGCGGAAATCGGTGAGGGGTCTTCCGGGCAACCAAGCTCGGGTTACGCAAAGGTCTCCTTGAGGGAGAGGGCTGGGGTGAGGGTGGCTGCTTCGGTGAAGCAGCCAAGCCGAGTCGAGCACCGTCCGGCAGGGCCGCCCCTCGTCACCCGCTCCTGGCGGAGAGGCAGAATCGGCCATCCCCAGCTGAAACCGGCGAGCGGTCTTCCGGGCAACCACGCCAATGCCACTCCCAGCACAGGCGCTCATTCATCCCCAAGCAGATGACGCAAGTCCACCGGCACCGGCACCCCCTCGCTCCACACAATCCCGCCCAGGCACAACCCCTGCAGCGGCCCGATCATCGGACGCAGCCGCGTCGACGGCTGCCCAAACGGCCGCAGCGCGTGCGTGATAAACCAGCGATCCTGCTCGTCGCTGAACACGCTCGCCCCGTGCCACGGCCCCAGCACCGTCCACTCGCCAAAGTGGAACGGGTCGTCCCCGCTCGCATACTGCGTCCCCCAGAAATTCATTACGAAGATCCAGTACCGGCCGTCCTTCTTGAACACCCGCGGCACCTCGAACCCCGAGGGACCTTGAAACTCGTTCTCGATCCGCTGAAACGTCATCAGCGGCCCCCGGTCCTCCCAGTGCACCAGGTCCGGCGACTCCGCCAGGGCCAGGCACGAATCGCCCCAGCGGTTCTGGCACACGAAGTACATCAGGTACCGGCCTTCGTACTCGATCACCCACGGGTCCTTGCATTCCAGCACCCCGTCCTCCGCCCACCCCGACCATTCCCGCAGCGGAATGAACACCGGCGTCCCGTCCCCCGGAATCTTCTCCCAGTGCCACAGGTCGTCCGAAACCGCGACCGAGAATCTCCGGCTCGCCTCCGGTCGCGGGCGGCACGCGTACACCATGTACCAGCGCCCGTCGTGCTCGATCACGCTCGCCTCGCTGACCTCCGCGTGATCGCAGTCCCCCGGCTTACCCCGCAGCAACACTGGCTCCTGCTTCGTCCACACCACCAGGTCGTCCGACGTCGCATGCCGCTTCTCGAGATTCTGACCACCCGGCCACGCCCCATAGAACAGGTGCCAGCAATCCGGCCCCCGCACAATCGTGTGCGGATTCACCGTGTCCTGCCCCGCCCCATACACCTCCTTCATCGCGCTGCGCTGCGCCAGAATCTCCCGCCGCCTGTCAGCCACCGTCGACATACGCTTCCTCCTTGCCACCCGCACGAGGCGTCGACTGATCCTGTGTCCGAGGGCGACCTACGTCCAGCCCGCCGTGCGAGGTGACGGCGGTTCTTGTTGCCTCGCCCTTCCCATCCATCGCCAGCGACGCAAGTTTGGTGGCAGGTCCGCGCGCTGAGATCAGGCGTCGATACTCCAGCGAATGACGTCGCTGTGGTTGGGCATTGAGCGATCCGGCGTCTGGCTAGTCGGCACGAGCCCCCGTGAAGCAGTCGGCGTCGGCGCCGCAACCGAGCTAGGTCGCGTTACCAGTCCGAATCAATCCCGGAATCTCGCTCAATGAATCAATCGCCTCGCCACTCCAGGAGCCCCGCTCCGAGAGCGAGGAAGCTGCCGTCGCCTCCGGTGTCCTGATCAGCACCGCCCGCATCCCGGCCCGAGCAGCGCCTGTCAATTCCTGATCATCCCCATCGCCCACGTAGACACAAGCCGACGGACCCACGCCCAGGCGCTCACACGCTCGCTGATAGAGGCCGGAATCCGGTTTGACCAATCCCTCCACGCACGAGAACAGTGGTTCATCGATCAGCTCGGCATATGGCAACGACGGCCACAGGTCCGGAACATCCGCCGTGCAGTTGCTGAGTAACGCGGTTCGCACGCCCATTCGTCGCACGTGTCGCAGCGTGGCAACCGCGTCGCCTCGAGGCCGCAGCGCCTGCCGCGAGAATTCCAGGCGAACGTCCACCGCCCGCGCGATGCGCGCCTGGGCAACCTCGGCGCGCATCGCCTTACAGACCCGCCGCACGCCGGCCTCTGTCGTCCCGAGCGTCCCGTCAAGCAGCTGCCGCCACAATTCAAACCATCCCCGGGTAAACGCATCTGGATTCACACCCGCCGCCAACCCCATGGCTCGCACTGACGCCCTGAAATCCACCTCGTGAACCGGCGACGTCAGCGTATTGAACAGATCAAACACGACCGCCCGCACCTTCACGCCGAAAGCTCCAAGGTGGTTCGCCCGGACCGCCGCGCCGTCAACTCGTCTGGAGACTTACTCCCAGCGCACCGTGCTGTCGGCCGGCTGGTGGACCGTTCGAATATCGTTGAACTCCTGCCAGGTCCGCACCACAGCCTCCGGCCGCGACCGGCTGCGCACCAGGAAGTCCGACTCCGGCGGATAACAGGTCAGCGTCGCCTCAGGTATCAATCCGTCGGCAGGCGATGCGCCGTTCTCGGAAGCTCCGTTGCGATCCATGGCCAGCGGCGGGAAATTCGTCGGCAGGTCCGCGCTCTGGTAGCGGATGTCGATGCTCCAGCGAATCACGTCGCTTCGATTGGGCGTCGAGCGGTGCGGCGTCCGGTTCGTTAGCAGCACAACCCCGCCGCGGTCCACCGGCGTGGCCACCACGCGCTCGCCCGGCAGATCCTCTTCTTGGATCTCCAGGTAGGCGCGCCGGCCTTCTTCGCCCGGCTCCAGCTGCGTGTGCCGCACGACCCCGCCCTTGTGCACGCCCGGCATCACCTCCAGGCACCCGCGCTCGACCG
>JAPOXI010000094.1 GCA_026707185.1 Chloroflexota bacterium | reverse complement strand
CCGTCAGCACGCCGTAGCGCATGTAGGCCAGGCTGTCGGGATGGTGGGCGTCGCTATTGATGGAGATGGGCACGCCCAATTCGGCGGCGCGCCGCGCTGTCGTGTCGTCCAGATCCAGCCGTTCGGGCGCCGCGTTGATCTCCAGCGCCGTACCCGTGGCGGCGGCGGCCTTCAGCACCGCCTCCACGTCGAAGGTATAGCCGTCCCGCAGCCCCAGCATGCGCCCCGTGGGATGGCCGATGATGTCCACGTGCGGGTTCTCGATTGCCGCGATCAGCCGCTCCGTCATCTGCTCCGGCGCCTGGTTGAAATTGCTGTGTACCGAGGCCACCACCACGTCCAGCGACGCCAGGATCTCGTTGCTGAAATCCAGTGTTCCGTCGGCCAGGATCTCCACCTCGCTGCCGTGCAACAGGCGCACATCCGATGAAGCCTCCCGCTCCCGCGAAATCTCCTCGGCCTGCTCCGCCAGCCGCTCCGGGCTGAGCCCGTTGGCCACGAGCAGACTGCCCGAGTGGTCGGTCACGGTGAAGTAGGTCAATCCGCGTCGCCTCGCGGCGTCGACCATCTGGCCGATTGACGCCGCCCCGTCGCTCCACAGCGAATGCCCGTGCAGCTCGCCCTTGATGTCGCCAGGCTCGATCAGCTTCGGCAGCGCCCCCGCCTCGGCCGCCTCAATCTCGCCCCGGTTCTCGCGCAGCGCCGGGTCGATCCAGGGCAGGTCCACCGCCGCGTACACGTCCTCTTCGGTCGCCGCCGGACGTCGCTGCCCGCTTTCGGAGTCCAGAAATCCGCGCTCGTTCAACGACAGCCCGCGCTGCAACGCCCGCGCCCGGATTTCGATGTTGTGTTCCTTCGACCCCGTGAAGTACGCCAGCGCCGCCCCGAACTCATCCGGCGCCACCACCAGCAGATCCACCTGGAACCCGCCGCCGACCAAAACGGCAGTCTTTGTCCCGCCGGTACCCACCACCTCTTCCACGTCTTCGGCCGCGATGAAATGCTCCATCACCGGCCCGGGATCTTCGGCGGCGGCCAGGATGTCCAGGTCGCCGATCGTCTCCCGGCCCCGCCGCAGGCTCCCCGCGTACTGCACGGTCTGAACCCCCGGCGCCGCCTCCACGTGCGCAATCAGCCGCTCAGCAATCGGCAGCACGTCCCCCAGCCGCCGCCGCGCGATGCGTTCGCGAAACCGTCCCAGTTCGCGCAGCAGCCGCGCCTGGCGCTTGGCCCCAATCGTCCGGATACCGGCAAGCTCTCCCGCGCGTGCCGCCGCCTCCAGCCCGTCCACGCTGTCGATCCCGTGCTTGTTGTATAGCGTGGCGGCCGTCTTCGGACCGAGACCGGGAATTAGCAGCATTTCAAACACGCTGTCCGGAATCTCGGCCCGCATCTCCTCGTACTCGTCGACCCGGCCCTTTGCCACGAACTCGCCCAGCACCCCCGCGATGCCCTTGCCGATCCCCCGGACTTTGGAAATCTCGCCGCTCTCCACCAACTCAGCCACGTCCGTGGTCAGCGAATCCACCCGCCGCGCCGCGTTTCGAAACGCCCGGACCCGAAACGTATTGGCCCCGCGAATCTCCAGCGCGTCAGCAAAGCCTTCCAGCAGCTCGGCCGCCGCCTTGTTCAGCATCGCGCGAGTTTTCCTGAGAGTGCGGACGTTCCGCATTGTGTCCCATTCGGCAAGTTCCGATCACCCAGCCATCGGGGCCACGCGACCGGACTCGTCTCACGACGCGCCATAAACGCCAGCCATGGTGAACACGATCTGGAGGAGCGCTTCGAACGATGGCGCAGGACGACCAACACGTCGATATCGACATGGGCGTGAACGAGGCTGGGATACGGCCTGACAAAAAGCGAACGAGCTGCTAGGATGCCGTATGAATACCGAACGAACATTTGCCGTACGGCTGGCGGGACGCGCGGGGAGGCCGTCATCCAGCCCAGTGTCGGCGGTGCGTCCGACATGGCCGTGGCGGACTGGTGGACAGCTTCGGCCCTTGCAGGCGTGTCCGGACTGCGGGGTCGCACTGCGGCCGCTGGGTCGGTGCCTGAGTTGTCCGGCCTGCGGTTGGGGGGCGTGCGGCTAGAGCGGCCTGTACCAGCGCCGCGGCTTATTTGATTTCCGCCGGACTGGCCTGGTGCCGAGCTCTTGGCGGACCAGGCGTAGGTCGTCCCGAACGAGCCTGCGCGGGTCGGGTGCCGGATTGGCGTCGTGGCCCCAGATGGAGCCGGCGCTGTAGCCGCCTTCGAGAATCGCGAAGACGTCGAGTTCGCGCCGCACAACTTCCGCGAGCACCTGCGGCCAGTCGGTTAAGCCGTCGGTGAGCACGGCCGGCGTTCGGAACCAGCCGTCAGGGCCTGACTCAATGGCGGAATTGGCGATGCTGAGGGCTTGCACGTGCTCATCGAGCGCGTCGAGGTCCAGTCGCCACGCTTCCCTGGCCACGGGGCCGAACTCGCCAGGCGCAAGACACATGCCCACGTAGCCTGGCAGACGGCCGTGCAGCAGGGCGGCGGCGTGGCCTGACTGTTCTTGCAGGGACCCCGGGAGCTGGCGTACCAGAGCGCGCAGGTCGTGCCGGCGGCAGAGCGTCTCCAGCCCGCGCAGGCCGGCGCGGGCCGCTTGCAGCGAGTCCAGGTAGGACGCGCCGTCGAGTCTGGTCCATGCGCCGTAACGGATGTAGGGGACCCGTGCCTCCTCGCAGCCGCAATGAATCTCGCCGGCGTAGTCGTCGAATGGCGACGTCAGGTCGCAGGTGACCATCACGACTTGGACGCCGGCGTCCGCGCAGTCCACGGTTACTTCGATCAGATCGATGGCCTGCGCGGGATCCACCTGCCCGCCGGAGGCGATCACCAGGTCAATGGCGTCCAACTCCAGCGCGCGGGCCTCGGCAACGAGATCTGCCGGCGAGTGCTCGGGAAACGCAGTGCCGGAAAGCACGTAGCGCGGGAACTTGAGGGCCACGGGACAGATTCCTGGCGTGTCGTATCCCGAGCCTACGACCAATTCGGCAAAGGCCGGACCGGCATGTCGAAGACGTATGTCTGGCGGAAGGCGTGTACCGGGGTCAACGCCCCGTCCCGCAGGCTGTAGTCCATGAGCAGGATCGACAGGTCGTCAATGAGTCCGCGCGACAGCAGGAGACGCAGCCGGTAGTCGCCGGTGGGCGACGTCTGGCGGGCCGTCTGCGTGGGATGCCGCCGTCCGTTGACCGTCTCGGTGAGTGTTCGGGCGTCCGGGTCATAGCGAAACTCGATCCGCTGCGCGGGCGCGGTGATGTGGGCCGTGCTCGACCAGAAGCCGTGGGAGAGCGGGGCGTCGCCGCGAGCAGCTTCCGCGTAGGCCATGCCCACGCTGCCGCCGGTGCCGGTGGGGTTGATGGTGATAACCGTCCCGCTGAGTTCGCCGTTGTACGCGTTCACGTCAACCGACACGATGTGCCGTGGAACGTGTTCGGCAGTGGCGCTGGGACCGGTGGCATCCGGCGCCAGGCGAGCGGCGACGATCTGGGGGCGACCGCCGTCACCGGCTACGTTGATCTCCAGCACACTTCCGAACATTGAGGGCACGGTGATCCAGGTGAGCCCCGGGTTGACGGCAATCGCCGCCGGACCCGCCCTGACCGTCCGCTGCACGGCGGACACGATGCCGAACAGGATGGGCTGGTCGGCCGGTTGCAGAGCGGCGCCAACGGCCAGGCGCCCGTCGCGCAGCCCGAGACGCACTGTTCCGTCTGATGGGATGTCCAGCGAGCCGAGCGCTTGTCCCAGCTCGTTGGCGGTCAGCCGCTGTCCGGGCGCGTCGCGGTAGATCGTCCAGTAGGGAGTCGCGTAAATCGCATCGGAGTCGAGCAGTCCAAAGGTTCGCGGATCGTCGGCGGAGTTGAGCACGAGGTAGTCGTAAGCCGGTTCGGTCAGTTTTTCGTAGGGATAGGCCGGGGAAGTCGCGAGACCGCTGAGCTCGCGCCCGACCAGGAGTCCTGCCCACACGCCGGTGGCGCGCCGGGCCCACGATTCCGACTGATGCTTGGGATAGTGAAAGGCCAGCACGTGATCGCCGGTGCGCCGCCGGGCCTCGGGCACCGGGTAGGTCAGGCCGGGAGCAAAGTACACGCGGCTTCCCGGCGGAACGCGGTCGGCCACGGCTCGCGCATCATGCGCAATGCGGCGCTCGGCGTTCCAGCCGACGCCTTGCCAATTCCACCAGACGCTGAGGTAGGTGTTGTAGATCAGGGCCAGGGAAACGACGGCCAGAATCGCGACGGCGACGCGGCTGAGGACAGGCTCGCGGGGCGCCAGCCAGGCCTCGAACCGGCGCGTCGAAGTCTCGCTCCACAGCTTGAACTCGCCGTGATAGATGTTGGCAATCCCGGACGCAGTGAGAACCGAGACCAGGAAGGCCACGTAGGACAGGTTCTTGAAGTGGCCGTAGTGATAGCCCGCGCCTGCCGCGACCCAGTACATGAAGCCGGCGAAACCGGCGGCCAGCGCCAGCGTCACACGCTGATCGCCGCGCACGGTAAGCGCGCCGATGAGGGCCAGGGCGAGAGCCGGCAGGAACAGGGCGCCCAGCACAGCTCCCAGGGCATCGGTGCCGCCCGCGCCGAGTAGAAGCTCCAGGGGTCCGTTGCGGGGGATCAGCCGATAGGCCTCAAGTCCGAACGCCAACTCGACATTGGCAAACTGCCGATCGCCCCAGGCGTTGCCGAACTGGTTGTTCAGGTCGCCGGCGATATCACCCAGCTGTGGCAGCGCCCAAACGAAGAGCCAGGCCAGACCAGGCGCGCCAACGATGCCCGTGCCAAGGCCCAACAGCAGCGCCCGACGAATTGTTGCCAACCGTCGGCGGCCTGTCGCGACCAGCACCAGGGCCAGCGTGACAGCCACGGCGAGATAGACGGCCGAGATGGCCCAGAAATACGAGACCAGGAGTGCGGCGCTGACGAGCGCCGCCAGGACCAACGCCCCCGCGCCGCCGCGCCTCAAGGCCGTGATGCCCGTGGCGGCAGCCAGCGGTAGCAGCACGAAGGCGACCGTATGCGGTCCAAACCCCATGCCCGCGAACCAGAGCGGCAGGCCGTGGAGCGCATAGACCGTGGCCGCCAAGCCGGAAGGGCGTTCGGACATCTGGAGGCCGGTTCGGGCAAAGATGTAGACGGCGGGCACGCTGGCGGCGAGCAGCAGGTAAAGCAGCGGCGCGTACGCGTGGAACGCGGGGGCGTTGGAGAGAATCGATCCGATTGACAGCAGGTATGGGAATCCCCAGCCCCGCGAGTGGTTGCGCAGGCTCTGGAACTCTTCCTGGAACGGGCCCTCGGTCAGTCCCTGCATCCACACGGTGTTCCACTTGAGGGCTTCGGCCAGCGGGACGTACAGGTCTTCGTCGATGTTGAGTCCCAGCATCGCGCCGGATCGGCCGTGCAAGTGCGCGAGAAAGGCCGTCACCAGCAACAGCCCCCCGGCGACCAGGGTGACGGCCTGCGGCTTCGTCGGCCGCGGCAGCCACCAGCCGTCCTGACGGATCGTCCAGGCGGACAGCGCCGCGCCGGCGCCCAACAGCAGCGCCGTCGCGATCCGCATGTCCGTGACGAGGTTGAGCGCGTACGCGCCGACGATCAGCGCGGCCGCGCCGACCAGGGGAATCAGCAAGAGACCCGTCGCCCGCAACTCCGGCGGCGCCAGCCGACGCGTCAGCCCATATCCGGCGACCGTGCTTGCCGCGGTCAAGGCCAGCACCACGGACAGCGCCTCAAGGCCGACGGCCAGCATTTCAGGCATGCCGCGTCACCAGGAGTCGCCGTGATGAAGTCGTGGGGCTAGCGTGTGAGATTGGCCGAAGCCCGCAGGAGCCCGGTGCCTCCGGCAACCCCAAACATGTGACCGAGACCCACGGTCGCGCCAATGGCGGCGCCCAAACCGGTAAAGACCACGACAACCGCGACAAAGTCGCCGAAGGAAACGGCAAACGAACCTTGCGTGAGCGGCGTCCAGAATCGCAGCAACACCAGTTCCGTGGCGCCGACGAGTTGGCTTGCTGAAACCGCCGCCAACGCGAGGATCACGCCGCCGAGACCGACGCCTGTCACCATTCCAGACAGGATCAGCACGCCCGCCATCGCTGTTGCCGTCCATGCCCGGCGGGCTCGAAAGCTCGCCCAGGCCTCGTTATACGCGGCGCCGGCCGTGCGGCCCGCCACCATAATCTGGGGCATCACGGTCCAGAGCGACACCTGTGCAGCGGCCAGCACGACCGCATCGATCAAGAACATGACCACAAAGACTGCGGCGATGAGGGCTAGCGGACGTTCCGTCGTGATGATGGTGTCAGGCGGACGAGTGAAGCCAAAGATCGCGGTTTGCACGACGGCCAGCGCGCCAACGACCAGCAGAATCGGCAGCGCGGCCAGAACGAGCGCTGGAAGCTGCCGCCAGGCGTCTCGTAGCGCCCGCCGCGCCGACGCGTCGCGCTCATCGCTGGCGCGATCCGCGATTAGCGAACCGGCGCCAAGCCCGCACGACCACAGGACGAGGACAAGAACCGCACCCAGCGGCAACGCCACCAGCGCTGCGGGCGAACGAATGAACGCCAGACCTCCGGCGAGGCCTGCCAGGGTGCCGGCAATCGCGCCGACGCACACGCCTACCGCCAGTGCCCCCGGCTGTGCCACGGTGGAAACGGCGGCACCCAGCGGCTCCAGGAGGTGTAGTGGGTCGTTCAGCCTCCGGGCCGGCGGCAGCGGGTCGGGTCGAGACATTGCTGAGTTACCGGCAGTATATCGGCGGATCGTTTGGATGCATCGGCACCGCCCTGACGATAACTGAGGTGACGCGGCTGTGACGGATGGAAAGTCCCGAACTCGATTCCGAGCCGCCGTCATTGGCGCCGGGCGCATGGGCCACGGCATTGCCCTGGAGGCCGCGCGGGGCGGCTACCAGGTCGCCATCCACGACGTGCAGCCAGGTCGGGCCCAGACCGCCATTGCCGAGGCCGAGGCCGACGCGCACGATCTGGTGTCAGCCGGACTCGTCCAGACGTCGGACATTCCGACCATCGTGGGCCGCCTGACGGCGGCGGCTGATCTCGAAGGCGCCGCCGCCGACGTTGATGTCGTTTTCGAGGCCGTGGCTGAGGATCTGGACGTCAAGCGCAGCGTGTTTGCCCGGCTCGATGGGGCGGCGCCTCCCACGGCGCTGCTGCTCTCCAACACCTCCAGCCTGGCCATTAGCGACATCGCCGCGGCCTGCCAGCGGCCTGAGCGGGTGGCGCTGGCCCATTGGATCCTGCCGCCCCACTTGATTCCCGCGGTGGAGGTCGCGCCTGGACCGCGGACCAGCCCTGCCACGATCGAGGCCGTGCGCGACCTGCTGGAGCGGCTGGGCAAGTGGCCGGTGGTGTTGGAACGCGAAATGCCGGGCTATCTCATCAACCGCCTGCAGTTCGCCCTGCTGCGCGAGGCGATGGACCTTGTCGGGCAGGGTGTGGCTTCGGCCGAGGAGGTCGACCGTGCGGTTCGAGGATCGATCGCGCGGCGTATGCCCGTGATGGGCCTCTTTGGCCAGGCCGATCTGGCCGGATTGGACGTGTATCGGCAAATCTTCAGATACCTGGCGGCCGACCTGAGCACAATCGACGGACCGCCTGCGGCGCTGGATGCGGCGGTCGCGGCAGGTCGTACCGGCGCCGCGGTTGGGCAGGGGTTCTACACCTGGACCGAGGACCAGCGCCACGAGGCCCTGCGGCGTCGGAATACCGAACTAATCCGGCTACTTCGGGCGGACCGGGGCGGCTGAGGCAGACTTGCCGGCGACCGGGCGAGTGGCCGGGTCCATGCCAAAGAATCGACGACCCACCAGGTAAGCGGCCCCCGCCTCGGTGCCCATGGCCGCGATCCTGGCCACCGCGCCCACGCCAGCCCCTGTCCAGCCAGCCAGCGGCGTGATCAGGAACAGGAACGACGCCATCATCAGCAGGCGGGAGAAGGCGGTGAAGGCCACTCGGCGCGTCCGGCGCTGATTCATCGTCATGGACTGGTAGAACTGGCGCACCGCCATCAACAGCGGGAAAACCGACAGGATCTTGAGCGCGGTGATGGCGTCGGGCACCAGGGCCTCGGGGGCGCCCACCAGGTCGGCGATCACGAAGCGATTCAGCGGGCTAAAGGCGATCAGGGCCATGAGGCCGCCCATGCCCAGTCCCACGCCGTAGACGAAGCGGCGGGCGCGGCGCTGCTGATCGGCGTCGCGTCCAAGCACGAGCACGACTTGCCGCAGGGCCGCCATGGCGGTGAGCGGCAACATGCCGAGACTGAAGGCCACACGGAAGGCTCCCACGGTCGCCTCGGGATTGGGCAGTCGCAGGAGCCCGGCGTTCACCATTGGATGACCGATGGTCAGGGCGAACTGGGTGATGATCAGCGGGATCAGGAAGCCGGTCAGGTAGCGGAAATCCAGGGGCGCTTCGCCCGCGGGATCGGGGGCGTAGGGCGCCGTGCGGTCGACTTGGCGCACGAGCAGCACGGCCAGCACGCCCTCGATGACGGCCACGATGACCCAGACCACGGCGGCACTGTAGATGCCGGGAACAGGTAGCTGCGGCACGACGCCCAGACCGAGCGCGATCAAGACCACCTGGCCGACGGCCGGGGCTACCCAGATCAAGTTGGAGCGACGCCGGTGCGCCAGCTGCGCCAGGTTGAAGACCCGCAACAGGTTGAAGAGCGGGATGGCCAGCGAGATGCGCATCATGGTCATCACCTCGGGCAGCAGGCTCTCGGGCGTCCCCATGGCGAAGCGGAAAAAGGTCTCGCCGATTCCGGGCAGCGCAAAGAGCGCGCTGATTCCGGTGATGACCGCCATGTACAGCAACATGTAGCGCTGGATCACGGCGAAGGACTGGCGCCCGCGTACCAGCACCAGGTAGGCGCTCTGAATGGCCGTACCGGACGCGCTGAGGATCTGGACGACGCTGGCCACGATGGCGAAGGCGGCCAGTGACGTCTCCGGGTCGACCGCCCGCGAGATGCCGGCGTCGAGCACCGGGTTCCGCAGCGTCTGAAACACCTGCGCGGCGGCCAGCGGCAGGAAAAACACCGCCATCGCGCGGTAGGTCGTGGGAGCTGCGGTGCTGGCCAAACGCGAATCCCCTGGAAGCGCCAGCCTGACTATGGCGAAGCACAAGGCAATCGCTCAAACGCCGGACCGCGTGGGTGGCCGCCGGTGGTACCGTTTCGATGTGACCAGCGATCTCCCGGCGGCCGTGTTTTTTGATGCCTACGGCACGCTGATTCACTTTCCGGCCGACCCCTCGCCCTTCGACTACATGGCCGATGCGGTGGGACGGGCGGGAGTCAACCTGCCGCGCGAACGCCTGGACGCGGCCCTGCACGCCGAGATGCGGTACTTCAAGGCTCACTTTTCCAGCGTGCGGACGGCGGAGGACTTCCAGCGGCTCAAGCTGGACGATGCCCGGGTCTACGTGGAGGAACTCGGCGATACGGGCCCCGTGCGCCTGGACGTTGCCCACATGGCCGCCGAGCTGCACGAAGCCTTTGCGACCCGGGTGCTTCCGGATGCGCTACCCGCAATTGACGTGGTCCACGCGGCCGGGGTTCGGGCGGGCGTCCTCAGCAACTACAGCTACCTGCTACCGCTCGTACTTGATGGGTTGGGGCTGGCCGATCAGCTCGATCCAATCGTATTTTCGGCCGCTGTGGGCGCGGAAAAGCCGGACCGGCGCATCTTCGAAACCGCGGCCGCTGCCGTGGGCGCCGAACTGGCCGATTGCGTGCTGATCGGCGACGACCTGGAGAATGACGTGGCCGGTGGGCGTGGTTGCGGGATGCCGGTCGTATGGATCGCACGCGATGGATCGCCCGCGCCGCCGGGCGTGGCGGCGGCTGGGGACCTTGCGGACGCGGCCCGCATGGCGCTGGGGCCGGACTGGCGGACGCTTTCGCTCAACCAGCCGGTCGCGGACCGGCCGGTGCCTGGGACTCATCACACCGGTGCGAACGCCTGAAGCGCCTCTCGTCGCGCTGCACGAATGTTCCACGTGAGACATCGACTCGTCGGGACGGACGCTTGATATGCCCCTTGCCACCCTGCGCGTAACCACTGCGTCACGGACATCCGTTCAACCGATCGGTCGACAGATCCAGAACGCACTTGTGGGCAAGGGCGTCGGCAATGGCCTGCTCCTGGTCAGTGTGCCGCACACTACGTGTGCCGTGACCCTGAACGAGCCGGAGCCAGGGCTTCTTGACGACGTTGCACACGCACTAGAGCGGCTGGTTCCCTGGGAGGGGCCGTACGCCCACAACCAGGGGTCTGAAGACAACGCGGCCGCCCACGTGCGTGCGAATCTGGTCGGTCACCAGGTCCTGGTGCCAGTCGTTGACGGACGGCTGCAGGTGGGTGTGTGGCAGGACGTGCTGCTGATTGAGTGCGACGGGCCGAGAACCAGGACGATCGAAGTCCGGCTGCTCGCCGATAGCGCCTCAAGCTAGAGCCCGCGCTCCTTCAGTTCCGCCAGGAAGAGATTGCCGTAGGGCAGCGGCTGGCGGTAGCCGGGGCGGTCGGCTGAGGCGGACCAGTTGCGCAGTCGGAGCTGTCGGGTAATGAGCGAGTCCGTCCGCGCCAGGTAAGTGGCGGCTTTCTCGTCACCCTGACGCACTACCGCAATCGGGTCGCCCGTGAGTGCGTGCCAGGCCTTGGCGCCCGGATGCGCCGGGCTGCGCATGTTCTGTCCCACCGCCTCGATCAGCGGCGTCCGATCGAATGGCCGCTGGTTGGGATCCAGGTAGGCCGGATCCTCCAGCGTCTCCAGGCGTGTAGGTGTCAGCAGATTGGTCCGGACCAGCGCACGCTGTGCCGGCGCCTCCAGCAGGGATCGCACGAACGTCCAGGCCGCGTCGGGCTCCGGGCTGCCTGCCGGTACGGCCACGCACAGCTCCTCGGCCTCGGTCAGCGCCTGGCGACCGTACCAGCCGGGCAGCGGCGCCACGGCCCACGGGACGCCCGCGCGGATCCATCGGCCCACGTCCGTGCGGTCAATGTGCATTGACGATAAGCCACCGCTGAACGGGGCCACGAATCGGTGGTTAATCGGCAGCTCGACGGCCAGTGTTGTCTGCCAGCTGGCCAGACGTTCCAATCGTTCCTGGCGTCCGGGCGTCGCCATGGCTGACGCTCGTTGCTCGGCGTTCAGGAACCCCTGGTCGCCGCCTTCAGCCAGGACGGGACGTGCGTATGCCGGAATGGCCGTCAGTCCGAAGCGTTCAATGCGCTGACTGCTGGCGACCACCAGCTGTCGCGCCGCCTCCTCGAACTCCGGTAGCGTCCACGTGCGTTGCCAGCTGGTCGGCGCCGAAACGCCTGCTGTCTCAAAGTGCTCGATGTTGTAGAGCACGCACTGGTGCGCGGCGCCGAGACTGAGTACGGATCGCTCGTTGCCGGCCCCCGTGCGTGCGTCGGCTGCGCCGGGGGCCTCCCGCCGCAACTCGGCGTCCGCGTCCACCCGCGCGCCGAGCCCATGGAGAAAGCCGGCCGCCGTGAAGTCGAATACGTCCTCCGGCGCGATGCGGGTCACGTCAGGCCCCTCGCCCAGCCGCAGGCGGCTGCGCAATCCATCCGACGTGAGCGCGTTGTCGAGACGCGTCTGCACGGTGACCCACGGTGCGTGCGCGCGAAACTCTCGCTGAATCTCCGCGAAGGTCTCCAGCAGCACGCGCGGACCCCACGCTTCAAAGTGAATCGTGGCGGCGGCCGCCCGCGGGTCATCGGCGGTTGCGGGCGCTGCGGTTGGCGAGTTCGGCGGTACCGCGGGCGTGGCCGTGGGGAGCGGCGGCGGCTGTACGACTTCTGCCGGCGGCACCGTCACCGGTGGCAACTCCCGGTCCACGGAATCCAGCGTGCACGCCGCCAGCAGCACACCGGCACCGGATAGGCCGGCGCCAAGCAGCGCCCGTCGCGACAGCTTCGCGCGCGGCGTGGCCGAAGTCGGGTCGAGCCTTGTGCTCGCCGACGTATTGTCAGCACTCACGGGCAAGGCGTCATCGGCCCGGGCGACCGGAGAAATCCTCCCTATCCTGATTGTCTTCGTCGTACTGGCTATTCTGACCTCAATCCTTGTCCGAATCTCGAACGCGAAAGGCGTCGCGCCATCGACCTGCTGCTCTGGGCTGGCGCCTTGGTGGTGTTCTCTCTCCTCGGGGTGCCGTGGGCCTTTCTGCTGTGTCGCCGTCTGCCCTCGCGCGGCGTCCTGCTGACCGCGCCTATCGGGTTCTTTCTGGCCCATTATCTCGCGTGGGCCGGACTCTCGACCGGCCTCTTCCCAAACGGACGCGGCTACGCGGCGGCCGCGCTACTGGCCTTCACGGCGTTGAGTGCCGTGCTGGCCTGGTGGCTACGTTCCGGCTTACGCGACCAGGGCGGCAGCCGCCGGTTGTGGCTGTGGGGCTGCCTGCTCCTGCTGGGGTTGTTTGCGGTCGGCGCGGGACTGCGCTGGCTCAATCCCGAGATCGGCGGGACCGAAAAGCCCATGGACTTTGCCCTGCTCAATGCCGCCGCTCGCGCTATGTCTTTCCCGCCGCCCGACCCCTGGTTTGCCGGAGAGACCATCAACTACTACTACCTGGGCTACTCGATGGCCGCCTTCGGCCTGCATCTCAGCGGCGCCGAGCCCGCCGTGGGCTACAACCTGGCCCTGGCCGCGCTCTTCGCGCTCGGCGCGCTTGCCGCAGCTTCCGCCGGGTACGACCTGGCCGTACTCACCGGCGCTGGAGAGCGAGCCCGAGCGCTTGCAGCTAGCCTGGCGCTCGGCCTGACGATGCTGGTTGGCAATCTGGCCGTCGTGCGCGACATTTTCTCCGATAATCCGGACGCGCCCACGGACTTCTGGCGGGGCATCGGCTGGAGTGCATCACGCACGATTCAGCGTGAAGAAGCCGGCCAGCTGATCGATTACACGATCAACGAGTTTCCCGCCTTCTCGTTCATCTTGGGCGATCTGCACCCACACGTTATGTCGCTTCCGATCACCCTGCTGGCCGTCTCGCTTACCGTGCAGTGGATAGTTGCGGCTTCGCAGACGGAGCACGACTCCTTGCCGCAACGGCTCGGGCGCGGCGCGCTTACTGGCCTGGTGCTTGGTGGTCTCTACGCGCTTAATGCCTGGGACGCGCCGACGTTCGCGGGACTCGTACTGGCTGGCGGCGCCGTCGTGGCCTGGGGCCACCGGGAACGTTTGCTTCAGCTCGTGCCTCCGGCGGTTTCGGCATTGGTCGTCGGCGTGCTCGCCTGGCTGCCTTATACCCTGAACTATGCGCCTGGCAGCCGTGGGATTGGCGTCGTGACGGTGCGAAGCGAGGCAATCGACTACTTTCAGGTCTTTGGTCTGCTGTTGAGCGCGGTGGTTGTCACGCTGGCAGTCTTGCTCTGGGACGCGCGCCCGGACGGCCGGATCTTTCTTGTCGTCATGCTCGCTGCCGGCGCCGGGGCTACGCTGATAGCGCGCGGGGAGGTCGTCGTCGCGCTCGCCGCACTCCTCGTTCTGAGCACCTACGCACTCTGGTCGCGCCGCCACGAGCCCGGACTGGCCGCGCTGCTGTGGCTCCTGGTGGCTGGCCTGGGATTGCTCACCGCTGTCGAGACTCTCTATGTAGACGACTTTTTTGGCTCGCCGAATGAACGAATGAACACAGTGTTCAAACTCCACTATCAGGCTTGGGGCCTGTTGGCCGTTGCGGCTGGACCAAGTCTGATGCTGACGTGGCGCCGGTTCGTGAAACCGGGCGGCCTGCACCTGAATCTGACGCGCAGCGCGGTTGTGACCGTCTTCGCACTTCTGGCCGTCCCGGCGCTGGCCTATCCGATCGTCGCCACCCGCGCCAAGACCGAGGCCAGCGTCGTCTCCGGATCGCTGGACGGGCTGGCCGCCGATCGGCACAGCCGACCATCGGAGGTCGCCGCGGCCGAGTGGCTGCGAGTGCATGCGCCGCAGCAAGCCGTGTTGCTGGAAGCACCCGGTCGTGCCTATTCGGGCGACTCTCGCATGTCGACCTGGACAGGAATCCCCAGCGTGATCGGCTGGACCCAACATGAGGAGCTCTGGAGGGAATCCGACCCACGGATCGCGGCTCGCACGGCCGACACCGACACCGCCTACCGGACCGATGACGCCGCGCTGCGTCGTGCGGTGCTGGATCGCTATGCCGTTACGCACGTTGTAGCTGGCGATTCCGAGCGGGAGCGCTACGGACCCGACATCGCGCAGCGCCTCGGCCGGGATCTTGCAGCAGCCTATGCCAGCGGCGGTACAACCATCTTCGAGGTTCGACCGACTCCGTGAGCGCACCCACGAACACGATCAGCGGCTGGCTGGCGCGCCCGGCCTGGTTCGGCTGGTCGCGCGGCGAGTGGCTGATCTACGCCCTGATTCTGGCCGCTGCCGCAGGCCTTCGTTTCTTCGATCTGGGCGAGCGCGTGTATCACCACGACGAGGCGATTCACGCCAAAGAGTCCAACGACATGATCAATGGCAAGCAGTTTCGATATGACCCGGCGTACCACGGGCCGTTGCTCTACTTCGGCAACGTGATCGTGTTCCTGGCCGCCGGTGTCAACGATGCCCTTGGGCGCGTGATCCCGGCGCTGTTCGGTGTCGCTTCCGTTGGCGCGCTGCTGATCTTTCGTCCGGAACTGGGCCGCACCGGAATGCCGCTGGCGATGGCGGCCATGACGATCTCGACCTCGTTCCTCTACTACTCCCGATTCCTGCGCATGGACATCTATGTCGCGCTGTTCACCCTGCTGCTCATCGGCTCGGTGATGCGCTTCCTGGAACGGCCGCAGCGGCGCTGGATCTACCTGGCCTGGGCGACGCTGGGACTCTCGCTGGCGACGAAGGAAAACACGTTCATTCACGGCTTCGCGTTGTTGATGGTTTTGATAGCCGTGGGTGGGCTGGCTTACCGCGCCTGGCGCCGCGGACCCGGCGTCTCGCCGCTGGGTGACCAGGCGCTCAACGCATTCCGCTCGCTGGGATATGACGTGGAGCATGTGGTCTACGGCGCCTTGACGTTCGTGCTGATCGTCTTCGCCTTTTACACGTCGTTCCTCACCCACCTTCCGGGCTTCCGCGCGGCCTTCACCAGTTCCATCGAGTACTGGACGAGCGTCCATGAGTCCGAGCGAGTCAACCAACCATGGTTCTACTACGCGATGTTCCTGGGTCTGTACGAGCCCTTTGCGCTCTTGTTTGGTGCGGTTGCCCTGGTTCGCGGGCGCAGTGCCCGGCACCTGCTCCCGTTCGTGCTGGGCGTCTGGATCGTCGTCACCTGGATCGTCTACTCGGCCGCCGGAGAGAAGGCGCCCTGGCTGGTCTTGCACCTGCTGTGGCCGCCACTGTTGCTGGCCTGCTGGTGGGTGGGCCGCTGGTTCGATGAGCCCCGTCCGCGCGTTCCACGACTCGTTGTGGGGCTGCTGAGCGCCGGCCTGCTGTTCTGGACCCTCTGGTTCGCCATTCCGATCACGTACGAGCGCGGCAGCGTCCCCAATGATCTGGTCGTTTACGTGCAGACCACAGACGACGTGAAGGAAGTTGCAGCGATCGTCGACGAGGCCGCCAGGCGAACCGGTCAGGGCGACAAGCTGTCCATCCTCATCGATAACGACTACGCCTGGCCGACCGTCTGGTACCTGCGCGACTACACGGACGCGCTGTACACGAAAGACATGAACCTCGAAGACGCGCAGCAAGCGCAAATCGTGCTCATGTCGCCATCCAGCGCGAACGTGCTTGGGATCCAGCTTCCCGAATTCGTCGGCCGCGAGATGAAACTGCGCTGGTGGTTCCCGGAGCACACCTACAAGAGCTGGGATCTCGGGTTCCTGGACGAGCTCCTGTCGGATCCGGAGGCGCGGCGTTCGTTCCTACACTGGTTGGTGACGCGCGAAGAACCGCCCGTTCCCAAGGGATCCTATGACTTCATGCTGTACGTGCGGACCGACCTGCTGAAAGACGGACCGCTGGGACCCTTCCGCCTGTGAAAGTCGTAATCGTTGGCGCCGGCATCACCGGACTGGCGCTGTCGCACGAGCTGCTGAAGCTCGGCCACCGCGTCACGCTGGTGGAGGCGGCGCCGCGACCGGGCGGCGAGCTGGCCACCGTCGAGGTGGGCGGGGAGCCGGTGGAGCGGTTCTACCACCACCTGTTCACCCACGACAGCTTCATGATCGGCCTGGCGGAGGAGCTGGGCGTCGGGGACCGGCTGGAGTGGCCGGAGCCGGAGATGGGCTACTACCTGGGCGGCCGGCTGTACCCGTTCACCTCGCCGCTGGATCTGCTGCGGTTCGGGGCGCTGAGCCCATGGGCGCGGCTGCGGCTGGGGCTTGGCTCGGTTCTGCTGCAGCGGCGGACGGACTACGGGCCATTCGAGGACCTCACGGCGGCGGAGGTGTTGCCGCGGTATGTGGGGCGGGAGGCCTTCGAAGCCATCTTCGCCTCAATGCTGCGGGCCAAGTTCGCGGGGCACTGGGAATCGGTGTCGATGGCCTGGATGTGGGCGCGGCTGATGGCCCGGGCGCGCACGCGAACGGCCGACAAGCGCCGCGAGCGGCTGGGATACTTCCGCGGCAGCTTCCGGGTGATCGTGGACGCGCTGGCGGACTCGGTGACCAAGCGCGGGGCGGACTTGCGGCTGGCTTCGCCGGTGCAGGAGATCACGATCGGGGAACCCGGCGCGCCGGCGCTGCGAGTGAATGACGAGCCGCTGGAGGCGGACGCGGTGGTGGCGACGGTGGGATTGCCGATCATCCGTCGGCTGCTGCCGGCCTCGCGCCGCGGGTTCACGGAGTCGCTGGCGGCCACGGCGTACGTGGGGGCGTGCGTGGCGCTGATCCAGATTCGCGAGCAACTGTCGCGCTACTACTGGACGAACATCGGCGACCGGGACCTGCCGTTTGCCGGGCTCATCGAGCACACGAATTACGTGGATCGCGAGCGCTACGGCGGCAAGCGGCTGCTGTATGTGAGCAACTACCTGCCGCCGGAGCACGAGTTCTTCCAGCTCGAGAACGACGTGCTGATTGAGCGGTTCGTGGATCCGATTGCGAAGGTGTTTCCGACGTTTCGGCGGGAGCACATCGAGGAGGCGTGGGTTTCGCGGGATCCGGTGGCGCAGCCGGTGATCGAGGCGGGGTACCAGCGGCGCAAGCCGCCGTATCCGTCGCCGATTCCCGGGTTCTACATCTGCAACACGGCGCAGATCTACCCCGAGGACCGGGGCACCAACTACAACGTGCGAATTGCGAAGGAGTGCGCGGCGCAGCTGGAAGCTGACGCGCCGAAGCTGGTCGCGCGGCGGAGCGCGGACACCTAGCCACCGCCCCAGACCCTGATGCGGCCCCGGCCGCAGACTTCGGGAACGGCTTGCGACACGTCGACTTGGGCGCAGTAAATCACGTCGTCCCAGAGGCCGACGGGCTTGAGCGCCTGCCCGCTACGGGAGGCGGTGAGGGCGGCGTCGGCGGAGGGGTAGGCGCCGGCTATGTGGAGGGCGGCGACGGCGGATTCGTCGAGCTTGAGGTCCGGCGAGGCGTCTCGCAGGCGCTGGACGATGACGCCGGCGGTGTAGACGTCATCCAGCGCCAGGGCGCCCGAGCGGCCGGCGCAGGCGACGGTGATAGTTGGAGTATCGGGGTCCTCCAGCAGGCAATCAGCCACCGCGCCCGCGTTGCGGAGTCCGGCGATGAAGCTGCGGCGCGAGCGGCTCCAGCGCTCAATGGCGTAGGCGCCGTTGGTGGTGGAGAGCACGGCGCGGCGGCCGGTGAGGTCGGCGTGCTGGAACTCAAGCGGGGAGTTGCCGTGGTCGAAGCCCTCGGGCGGCAGGCCGCCGCGTTCGCCGCAGAGGAGGGTGCCGGGGCCGAGCTGGCTTGCCGCCTCGCGGGCGGCGTCGACGTCCCCGGCAATCCAGACCTCCGGGTCGCCGGCCTCGGCCATGGCGACGAGGGTGGTGGTGGCGCGGATGACGTCGACAACGGCGCAGACGCCCTGGGGGTCCGGGGACAGGGTGCCGGGGAGGAGTTCGACGCGGACGAGGGTCATAGGCGGATGGTCTGCCAGCGGCCGGAGGCGAAGCGGACCAGGGAGGCGACGGCGATGGTGACGTAGTTGACGCCGGCGCCGATCCACAGGCCGGTGAGACCGAAGCCGAGCACGACGCCCAGGACGAGGGCCAGCGGGACGCGGATGGTCCAGAGGGCCAGCAGGGAGATCAGCAGCATGGCGCGGGTGTCACCGGCGCCGCGCAGGGCGCTGGGCAGGATGGTCGCCAGCCCCACGACGGGCATGAACAGCCCGATGGTTCGCACCGGCAGTTCGCCCGCGTCCAAAACCGCCGGATCCGTGGTGAAGACCGACATCAGCGCGCGCGGAAACAGGAACACCACCACGCCCACCAGCGTGGAGACCAGGGTCCCGGCGATGGCCGCCTCGCGCCCGTACCGGTGGGCCAGCTGCGGGTCGCGCGCGCCCAGGCTCTGACCCACGGCGGTGGAGGCGGCGACGCCCAGGCCAAGCGACGGCATGTACGCCAACGACATGATCGGGCCAACCACGTTCTGGGCGGCGAATGACACGGTGCCCAGCTGAAGGCCGATGATGCTGAAGGCCATGATCCCGCCAATGGTGATGAACATCTCGCCCACGGCAGGCCCCGATACTCGCGCCAGGCGCCGCTGCATCGCCCAGTCGGGCCGGTAGGAGCCGAAGGAGCCGGCGCGGTGGGGGGTGCGGTAGATGGCGACGAGCATGAAGACCGCGGTGGCCAGGCGCGCGACGCCCATGGCCACGGCGATGCCCAGCAGTCCAAACCCGGCGGTCACCAGCACCAGGCCCACCACCAGGTCGACGCCGGCCATCAGCACGGAGCCGAGCATGGGGGTGCGGGTGTCGCCGACGCCGCGCTGGACGGCGCCAACCATCACTACAACGGTCTGCAAGGGGGCGCTGAGGGCGCTGATGGCCAGGTAGGGGGCGGCCATGGCGACGATGTCGTCGGAGCCACCGACCAGGCGCAGGATCGGGTCGGCCCAAAGGACCAGGACGAAGACCGAGATGAAGGAGGCGAGAACGGCGGTGAGCATGCCCTGGCGGCCGGCGGCGTGGGCGGTGGTGAGGTCGCGGGCGCCGAAGGAGCGGGCGACGAGGGCGAGGCAGCCGATGCTCATGCCGAAGAACAGCGAGAAGGTGAAGAACATCAGGAAGT
>JAPOXI010000007.1 GCA_026707185.1 Chloroflexota bacterium | reverse complement strand
GGAGGCGGCACGTACGTTCCTCTCCTACTGCGGCGGGTACGAGTTCCTGGGAGACCGGGTCATTCACAAGATCGAGACGGCCTCCTACCCGAATCGAGTCGGGACCGAGCAGGTCAGGTACGTTCGCCAGGAGGGCGACGAGCTCGTCTTGACCACCCCGCCGATGGTCATCCACGGGACGTCGCGGTCAGGGCGTCTCCTGTGGGAACGCGCGGCGCCGCGCTGCCGGTAGGCCCGCGGTACCGGAGCCGGCTGACACGGCTTGCCGACGTCTTGGCATCATGGCGGGGCCGTGCGCCGCGGAGTTCACAGCCATGACGAGCAACCCCTCACGCAACCTCGCCGAGTTTGCGGCCGCGGTCTCTCCGGACGGATTGCAGCCGGATGTCGAGGCGCGTGCTCGCGATTTGCTGCTCGATTACTTCGGCGTGTTGATTGGCGGCAGCGCACTCTCCGTTTCCAGGCGCGTTGCGGATTACGCCATTCAGCCCGATGACGGTGAAGCCTCGGTGCACTTGCGCGAACGGGCGCCTGCGCCGGCGGCGGCGCTGGCCAACGGGATGGCCGCCCACGCGCTGGAACTGGACGACGTAACCAACGAGTCCTCATTGCACCCGGGTGTGGTGGTCTGGCCCGCCGCCATGGCGGCCGTGGAGCGCAGCGGGGGAACGCTCGCTGATCTGCTGGCGGCTGGAGTTGCCGGCTACGAGGTCACCATGCGGGTCGGCGACGCCCTCTACGCGCCGGCGACGTATCCACGCGGCTTTCACCCCACCGGGATTGCCGGTGCGCTGGGCGCGGCGGTGGCCACCGCGCACGCGGGCGGGTTGAACGCTGACGGCATTCATCAGGCGCTGGGCCTCGCCGGGGGGCTGGCGGCCGGCTCGATGGCCTACATCCAGAATGGAAGCGACGGCAAGCGACTGAACGCGGGCTGGGCCGCGCATGCCGGTTTCGTGGCCGCCGACCTGGCCGCGGCTGGTGTCATCGGCCCCATCGACGCCCTCACCGGGGACTACGGCCTGCTGGAGGCCTTCAGCAACGACCCGCGCCCCGAGCTCCTTCAAACGCTCGATCCCGACCACCCGGCGCTGCTCGACGTCGCGATCAAGCCCTACCCGTGCTGCCGCTATATCCACCCGGTGATCGACGCGTGCCGTGAGCTTCGCGCCACAGACGGCTTCCGGCTCGACGAGCTGCGGCGTGTCATCGTGAGCGTGCTTCCCGGCGGGGGCGCGATCGTTGCGGATCCGCCCAAGCCCAAGCGGCGTCCAGCCAACCGGGTGGACGCGCAATTCAGCGTCTACTACGGAGCCGCGCAGGCGCTGGTCCACGGCCGCCCAACGCTGGACAGTTTCGGCGAGCCGCATCTCTGGGATCCGGTGGTGCTGCGTGTGGCCGACCGCATCGATGTCAGCAGCGATCCGGTTCTGGACGCTGCCTACCCGCAGCGCTGGGGCTGCGATCTCAAGGCCGAGTTTGCGAGCGGCGAGGCTCGCACGGTCCGCGTGGAAGTTCCGCGCGGCGATCCGAGACGACCGCTGAGCGATGCGGAACTCGTAGCGAAGTTCCGAGCCGCCGCTGATCCGGTCGATCCAGACCTTGCCGACGCCACCCTCCGTGGCGCGCTGCGCGCTCCACGCGACACGCCCCTGGCTGACCTGGTTCAGGCGGCCCAGCCGGCATAGGACCGGCGGTAGGCTCACGCTAGAATGTGGGCTAAGAGTCTCTAATCTGGAGGTCTCTGTCCGGGGTAGCCATGAGTTCCAACGGCGCTGTCAGAAAAAACACCGAAACCGTAAAGCGCGGCCTGGCGCAGATGCTCAAGGGCGGCGTCATCATGGACGTCGTCACCGCCGAGCAGGCCCGCATTGCGGAAGACGCTGGCGCCGCGGCCGTCATGGCGCTGGAGCGCGTCCCCGCCGACATCCGCGCGCAGGGCGGCGTGGCCCGCATGGCGGACCCGGAGAAAATCCTGGAGATCCAGGCCGCCGTCACGATCCCGGTGATGGCGAAGTGCCGCATTGGCCACTTCGTGGAGGCCGAGGTCCTGCAGTCGCTCGGCGTGGACTACATCGACGAGTCGGAGGTTTTAACGCCCGCCGACGAGGAGCACCACGTCGCCAAATCCGGCTTCGACGTGCCGTTCGTCTGCGGTTGCCGCAATCTCGGCGAAGCGCTGCGCCGCATCGGCGAGGGCGCCGCGATGATCCGAACCAAGGGCGAGGCCGGCACTGGCGACGTCGTCGAGGCCGTCCGCCATATGCGCCGGGTCATGTCTGAATTGCGCCAGGTCCAGCACATGCGGCCGGACGAGCTTTTCGCTTACGCCAAGGACATTCAGGCCCCGCTCCACCTGGTACAGGAAGCCGCGGAACTTGGCCGAATGCCGGTCGTGAACTTTGCCGCCGGCGGAATCGCCACTCCCGCCGACGCCGCGCTGATGATGCGACTTGGCTGCGACGGCAACTTCGTTGGCAGTGGCATCTTCAAGTCCGGGGATCCGGCGCAGCGCGCCCGCGCGATCGTGGAAGCCACCACGAACTTCGAGGACTCGGCGCTCGTAGCCGAGGTCTCGCGAAATCTCGGCGAGCCGATGGTTGGAATCGCCAACAGCTCGCTCCAGCCCGAGGAGATGCTTGCCGGTCGCGGGTGGTAGCAGCACGAGGCACGCGTGAGCGTTCGCATTGGCGTCCTCGCGCTCCAGGGTGATTTCGCCGAACATGGGGCCATGCTCGGCAGGCTTGATGCTCAGGCCGTTGAAGTACGGCAGCCGTCCGACATGGATGGCCTCGCGGGTTTGATTATTCCCGGCGGCGAGAGCACCACCATTGGCAAACTGATGGAGCGCTACGGCCTTCGAAAGCCGATCTGCGACTTGGCCGAGACCGGAATGCCGATCTGGGGTACCTGCGCCGGACTGATTCTCATGGCGCGCGATGTCGGCCGCAAGCAGCCGCTGCTGAATCTACTTGACATAACCGTTGAGCGCAACGCCTTCGGGCGTCAGACCGACAGCTTTGAAACAGATCTCGAGATCGAAGGCATCTCGGGAGGTCCTTTCCCTGCGGTATTTATCCGCGCGCCGATTGTGCGCACGGTGGGACCCGGTGTTCAGGTATTGAGCCGGCTGAACGATGGAACGATTGTGGCAGTACGGCATGGCCGTCTGTTCGGAACATCCTTCCATCCAGAGCTCACCGGGGATACGCGGCTGCACGCCGGCTTTGTCGAGATGGCCAGGCAGGCGTGACACCGGGCGTCACGCGGCTACGCCCCTGGCACGCGCCGGCGCTGGCGCGCAGTTTCATTCTCGCGACGGGGCCACGTGAACACGTGGCGCCGGTGGCCGGGCCTACGCCGCCGGCCTTCATGGCCCTGGCGGCCACGGTGCCGGGACTGGTTCCGGACGTGCAGGGATATGCGGCGTGGGCGAATGAATCTCTGGTTGGCTTTGCCCTGGCCGAGTTCGTACCTGATCGGCGCCGGGCTAACGTCTCGGTGCTCACCATCGCCCTGTCGGCTGACGATGTCGCGCCGGATTCGGATGAACTGGCGGCCTGCACCGCGCTGCTGGAGCGACTCACGGCCGACGCCGGGGCTCGAGGCTACGTCAGCGTCTTTGTCCGCCTGCCCCGAATCAGCCGGTTTCGAGAAGTGTTCGGACGCCTGGGATTCGTTGACGCTGTCAGCGAGGACGTCTACACGCGTCGACCGGCACCCACGGCGAACCCCGGGCCGATTGCCGGGTTGCGGCCGGTTGAGCAGGCGGACGCCTGGGACATCTCCCAGCTGTATCGCACCATCACGCCCGCGGCGTTGCAACTGGCGGAGTCACCCGGGGGCGAGCGCCCGTCGGTCCCACGCCGTCGTCTGCCGCTCTTCGGCGGAGGACGCGCACCTCAGGAGTTCGTGGTCGACGGCGAACGAGGTCTGGACGGCTGGTTGCGGGTTCATCCCGGTACGCGAGGCCGCCACACAGCAGCCCTGATGGTCCATCCTCGCCGCGCCGCCTTAACGCGCCCGCTGCTCAGTTTTGCGGTTTGGTCGCTGATGGACTCGGGACGTTTGCCTGTTCGCGTCGTCGTGCATGCGCACGAAGACACGCTGCGCCGTGCCGCGGAAGATGAGGGCTTTGCCAAAACCGACGAACGTGAAGTGCTGGTCAAGCACATGTCGGTACGAATCGCGGCTGAAGTTCCAGCACAGGCCCTGGACCGGGCGACGAGTTAGACCGGCGTGGCGACTCACGACCTTCTACAGCCGCCCAAGGCCGTTGACGCGCCGCATATTCAGTCGGGCGACGACGACGAACTCCGCGACCTGGTAGCCGCGCTGCCGGCCAGACTGCAGGACGACTTACGCACCGTGACTGGATGGACCGAGGTCGTTGAGATCGTGCTTGACCTCGGGCGGGTTCCCGAAATCCGGCTCAGCGACGGTTCGGAGCGCCTGCTGCCCTGGAAGGTGGAATTGGGCCACATCGCCGCGGTCGTGGAAGCCGTGGGCGAATTCACCTCGGATAACCGCGCCGGTGTGCCGGGGACGCTGCATCGCTTCTCCGCGATTCGGAACCGGTCGGGCCGGGTCGTCGGGTTGACGGTGCGGCGCGGGCGAGCCCTGCACGGCACCACGGCCATCGTGCGCGACATTGTGGCCGGCGACCGTAGTTTGCTCTTGCTGGGACCACCCGGCGTCGGCAAGACCACCATGCTGCGCGAGATGGCCCGTGTCCTGGCCAACGATCACGGCGCCCGCGTGGTGATCGTCGATACCTCGAACGAAATCGGCGGAGACGGTGACGTGCCGCACCCTGGCATTGGCCGCGCGCGGCGCATGCAGGTGGCTGCTCCGGACCGCCAACACCGGGTCATGATTGAGGCAGTCGAGAATCACATGCCCGAGGTCATCGTGGTGGACGAAATCGGCACCGACCTGGAAGCGGAGGCCGCTCGCACCATCGCCGAGCGCGGCGTGCGCCTCATCGCCACCGCCCACGGCCAGACGCTCGACAACGTGCTGCTCAACCCGTTACTGAGCGATCTGGTCGGTGGCGTCGAGTCCGTCACCCTGAGCGATGACGAAGCCCGCCGCCGCCGTACCCAGAAGACCGTGCTGGAGCGTCGGTCACCACCCACCTTTGATTCGTTGATCGAATTGCACTCGCGGGACGCCTTCGTGATTCACCACAACGTTGCCGGATCGGTCGACGCCATCCTGCGCGGTGGCGCCGTGCGCGCCGAGTCACGGATGCGGCTGCCGGACGGCCGGGTATTGCGCGACACCAATGCCGAGGCGCGCGTGAGTGTGGAGGGGGCCCTGCCTGAGCCTTCGGACGCCGGCGAGGTTCGGGTCGACGACGGCCGCCTGAACCTGTTCCCGTTCGGTGTGAGTCGAAGCCGCATGGAGCACGCGATCGCCAGCAGCGCGACCGACATGATCCGGCTGGTTCGTCACCTGGCCCAGGCCGACGTGGTCGTCACCTTGCGCAGTTTTCATCGCAAGCGTGCCCGCATACTGCGAGACGCCGAGGCCCGCGGCTTGCCGGTCTACGTGTTACGCAACAACACGGTGACGCAGATGGAAGCCTGCCTGGCGACGCTCCTGGACATGGAGCGTCCGGAGGAACCTGAACCGCGTCAACCGTTGAAGGCCCAGGCCGCCGCGCGCGGCAACGGCGCGCCGCGTCAGCATCTGCGTACGCCGGTAAGTTCGAGGCCGAGGCTCGCATGATTGACGAACGTCCGGCTGGACTGTTCATCGTCTTCGAGGGCCCCGAGGGCAGCGGCAAAACCACCCAGGCCCAGTTGCTCGGGGATGCCCTTCGTCACCAGGGGCTCGACGTGGACCTGACCAGAGAACCCGGCGGCACGCCGCTTGGCGAACGCCTGCGTCGAGTGTTGCTGCAAGAGCAAGACATGCAGGCTGTGGATCCGCGCGTTCAGGCGCTGCTGATGTCGGCCGCTCGATCGCAACACGTCACGGAGCGGATCCGTCCACACCTCGAACAGGGCGGCGTGGTGATCTGCGACCGCTTCGCCGCCTCGACTCGCGCCTACCAGGGCGGCGGCTTCCGCCTGCGGCGACGAGATCTCGAACACCTGACCTCATTTGCTGTTCAGGGTGTCATGCCCGACGTGACGGTCCTCCTCGATGTTGAGGTGGAGGCGGGGCTGAAGCGCAGCCTCAGTCACCGCAACACGGACTGGGAAAAGGCCGGCGGAATCAACTGGCACGGCTTGCCCTTTCATCGACGCGTTCGAGATTCCTACCTGGATCAGGCCGCCGACGATCCGGACCGCTGGCTGGTGGTCGACGGACTGCAGCCGCCCCAGGACATAGCGGCTGAAATCCTGTGTCGCGTTCAGCCTGAGGTCGACGCCCGCGAACTCCGGCACGTTACGGCGCCCGTGCAGCGTATTCTCCCGCTCAGCATCGCGTAAGCTGCCCGCGCCTCGCCGGCAGCCCGGCCCGATTGGATTCCCCCTGAAGCTCTTCTTTGGGATCGTGCAGGAGCCTGACGCCGACGGTCTGGCCGACTCGCTCGTTTCCGGCGGTTTTCGGTTCACGCGCGTGCCGACGGCCGGCGGGTTCCTGCGCGAAGGGAACACGACATTCATTATCGGCGTGGACGACGATCAAATCGGCGACCTGCTCGGGATCGTGCGGCGCAACGCCACCACCCGCATGCAGATCGTCAGCCCCGGACAGACCATCCAGGACTCGGGAGACGCGCCCCTGCCGTTCCCGGTGGAAGTTCAGGTGGGCGGCGCCACGATGTTCATGTTCGACCTGGACCGCGTCGAACAGATCTAGGCGGCGTCGAGCGGGCTTAGCGGCAGGCAGCCAGGACTGGACGCATGCGCTCCACGGCGCGCTCCAGATTCTCGACCGAGTTGGCGAAGGACAGGCGCAGCGAGTCAGCACCCACCGTGCCGAAGGCCGTCCCGGCCAGCACCGCCACGCCCGCGTCGTTCAACAGGCGGTCGGCGATCTCGTTGGTGCTGACGCGGAAGCCGCTGAGTTGCGGAAACACGTAAAAGGCCCCGGCCGGTCGCTGGCAGTCCACGCCCTCCAGGCTGTTCAGGCCGTCCACGATCACATCGCGCCGCCGCTGAAACTCGGCCACAAAGCCATCCACGGCGTCCTGTGGCCCTGTCAGGGCTTCGACTCCGGCCATCTGGATGAACGCGGCCGTACAGCTGGTGCAGTTGGTCTGCAGCTGGGCCACCGCCTCCGCCAGCTGGGCATTCATCACGCCGTACCCGAGCCGCCAGCCCGTCATGGCGTACGTCTTTGAGAATCCGTCCAGGATCATCGTCTTGTCGGCCATCCCCGGACACGCCGCGATCGAGGCCTGCTCGACCTCGCCATACATGATGCGCCCATAGATTTCGTCGCTCAGCACATGCACCGGCCGCTCCGCCACCAGGTCCGCGATCGCACGAATGTCCTCAGGCGGCAGCACGCCCCCGGTGGGATTCTGCGGCGAGTTGAGAATCAGCAGCTTCGTTCGATCCGAGAGCTTGTCCTCCAGCTCGTCCAGGTCCAGCCGGAACTGATTCTCCGGCCGCAGCGCCACTGGCACCGGCGTGGCGCCCACAAACCGAATCACCGACTCGTAAATCGGGAATCCCGGGTCCGGATAGATCACTTCGTCGCCTGGACCGCAAAGTGCCGTGATTCCGAAGTACATGATCGGCTTGGCGCCCGGCGTGATGACCACCTGCTCCGGTTCGACCGCGATCCCGCGTGACTCGGCCACGTCGGCGGCGATCGCCTCGCGCGCCTCGGGGATTCCGGCCGACGGCACATAGTGTGTGAATCCATCGTCCAAGGCCCGCTTGGCCGCTTCGATGATGTTGGCCGGTGTGTCGAAATCAGGTTCACCAATCTCAAGATGGATGATGTCGCGGCCTTCACGCTCCAGGGCCTTGGCTCTCGCCAGTACGGAGAAAGCGGTTTCGGTGCCCAGACGGCTCATGGCGCTGGCCAGATCAGGATGAGACAGGGTGGTCATGGGTGCGGCAATTCGTTTTGGGGGACAGACTGCGGCTGCCTGAGAGCCGCCGTGTGGATTCTATCGTGACTGGCACCAATGGAGGGGTTCAGGCGACCGTGCGGCGCATGCGTGACGATGATGCCGAGGCGGCGGCCCGGTTGCTGCGCGCTTCCTACGGGAAGCCCGACGGCGGGGCCATCCCGACGGTTGGCAGCGTGGATTTGCCGCTGACTGCAAGCCGTGTTCGCCAGTGGCGGCAGTGTTCCGCGGGTTCCTGGGTGGCCGAGGTTGCGGGCTACGGTCCCGTTGGCGCCGTGTTTGCGGTCGTTGAGCCTGACGCGGCCTGGATCGCGGGTCTGGGCGTCGCGCCCGGCTTTCGAGGCGCGGGGGTAGGTGCGGCGTTGACGGACCACGCGCTGGACTTCCTGGCGGCGAGCGGTCGGTCGCTCACGGGCATGGAGGTGGCGCCGACGTCGGCTCATGCCGCCGGGATGTATGCGCGCCGAGGATTCCGGCCAGCCGATCTCACCGTGCGCTTGCGTGGCGTGGCCGGGAACTTCGGTGGAGCGGCTGACCTCAGGGGTTGGCGCGAAATCGCATGCTCCAACCTGACCGACCACGATAGAGTCCGTGACGCGTCGGTTGCCGCCAGGGTTCAGACGCAACCCTATTCGCCGGCCAGCTACCTCCTCATCGGTCCCGACGTCACACTGCTGTGCGATCCGGATCCATTGCTACCCGCCGCGAATGGGTCGCTGGACCTGCGGCTTGTCGTAGCCGGCGACCCGCAAAGTCACGATGTCGAGGTCTTCGTGGGCGCGGCCGCGCGCTCGGCCGCGCTGCGAGGTCTGTCGTCGCTAGACGTTGACCTGGCGCTGGCGAACGGCGTTGTGCTCCGCCGGCTGCTGAGTCTTGGTATGGCGCCAATCGCTTCAACACTTCGCTTGGTCAGTGATCTCGACGCCTACGTTGCCTGGCGCGGCCGCCACGGGCCAATTGGGCGCTGGTCGTTCTAGCGCTTACGCACCGGGTCTGGCCGCGACGAAAATCATGCGATCGCTGTCGGGCTCGAACGGGTCGAGCTGGGCGTTCCCGTACAGCTCCACGTCGCCGAAACCCGCGGCTCGCAGGCCGTCTTCCGCCTCGCCGCGTCTGATGTAGCGCAGCCGGAAGGACGTTGTACGCCGCCGTACGAAGCCCGCACCAGTCATCCAATCGTAGAAGTGCGTGGTATCAATCGTTTGGGCATCGGGGTCGACATCCCAGGACACAAAGTGCGTGACGTGGGTGCCTCCCGGCCCGGCGAAGGTCGACTGACGCCTAACGACCCCGTCGCGCATCGCCAGCAAGTCTGGTGAAGGATGGACGACGTCGATTGCCAGCAGACCACCGGCCCGCAGAACCGCATGCGCGGCGGCGAGCGTGTCGCGGACGTCGTCGGCAGACGGCAGGTGCAGCAGCGTGTCCAGCGCGCAAATCACCAACCCAACGTCGCGCTGACGCTCGAATCGCCGCATATCGCCGAGCGTGAAGGTCACGGGCAGATTCCGCTGCGCCAGCTTGTCGCGGGCGATCGCCAGCATGGCCGCCGACGAGTCGATACCGTGAACTTCGTGCCCGGCTTTGGCCAGGGCAATGGTCACGCGGCCCGATCCGCAGCCGAGTTCGAGCACGGGACCGCCGGCGCGTGCCGCCAGCGCCAGGTACAGGCCGAGGTCGTCCGTCCAGTTGCGGTGTTCGGCTTCGTACAGCTCGGCGATTTGCGCATAGGGATCGTCCGATGCGTCGTGATGCACTAGCGGATGCGAAGCCTGCGCAACACGATGTCGGCAACGATCAACGTAAGTGCCACCAGGATCAGCAGGCCGTAACTCGCCGTCCCGTTCAGGGCGCTTACGGCCATGGCGGCCACGCCGACCGACGCCAGCACTGCGTGCCGCGTGAGTGTCCAGATCTGGGCGCGAACTGCACGCGTGGCATTCCCATGCCGCAGCCAGTATTCAATGGTCCAGGTGGCGAACAGGGCGCCAAAGGACATGGTGATTACGACCGCCATCACGTTGAGCCCATGTGCCGGATCTGTGAAGACAAGCTGGAATCCCAGCAGGACGGGGCAGGTCGCGGCTCCCATGCTCATGGCCCGCCAGAGCCAGCGAGCGAAGTCGATTCGCTCTCTTGGAGGCTTGCCGGACGCCTCGTAGCCACGTGGCTCAGGGTCACCGAGCTCCAGCGTCAGCTGCAACCGGCCGCCAGGGTCGTCGACACGTTCGGGGGCAGAGTCCGATTCGGGGCGAGCCGCTTCCGGCCGCGCGCCGTCTGAAGTGCCCGCCGCTGTTCGTAGCTCCCTGACGGCCGCGCCCCTTCGTATTCGGACCGCGCGTCTGCCGCCTGATTCGTGAGCCGCAGCGGCAGCCGTTTCGCGATCCTTGGCCGTGACGGTCCTGGCGGATTCGGCGGATCTGATGCTTCGGGTATGCGCACGGCGATGGGGGCGCTTGCCTCCAGTGGCAGGGCGTCGGCGCACCGAGTGGCGTCGGGGCTCGGTCGCAAGCACTATCCGGCCTCACGAATGCTGCTGACGGCCTGGACGTTATCGGCCGCATGCCCGCTGATGAGTTGGGTGACGCGGTCGAACTGTCCAAGGCTGGCTGTGAGACCTCGCCCGGTTGCAATCACCTGGGGGTAGCGCTGAGCGGCGACGCCCAGGCCGGCTGCCAATGCCAGGGCCTGCAAGGTCGACCCGTCGCGGTCCGACGCCGACTGCTCAAGCCAGAGAAAAGCCGGCAGGTCCGTTGCGTCCAGCGGCGGGCCGGCGGTTGCCAGGGCCAGGGCCAGGGCACGTTCGACTTGCTCGCGGCTCGGATCGTTCAGACCGCGGGAAGTCTGCCAGGAACCCGCCGCCGCGTCCCAGACCTCGAGGCTCAGGCCCTCGCAGATGCGGGCGTCCCAAAAGTGCCCGGCGCTGGCTGCGGGCAGGATGATCCGCAATTCGCGCTCGATTGCGGCGGGCAAACTCTCAATTGAGGCGTCCAGCGCGCCGTTCACGATGGTGCGCCCGATCTCGCGAATGCGCCGCGTTCGAACGGCTTGGTCAAGCCGAGCCTGGGCTTCCTCGCGGTTGATGTCGGTCTGCTCGATTCCGGCCCGTAGCTCCAGCGTCTGGACGCGCGCTTCGGTACGGCGCACGGCGTCCCGCGCCTGGCGCAACGCGCGGCGAATCTCTTCCGCCGCAATCGGCTCCGCGTCCAGGTCTGGAATGGCGGCCCGAGCCTCGGCCGCGGTCGGGTCGGCGCTGGCCTCCACCCCCAGGGCTCGCAGTGCGGCCGCCAGATCGGTGGTGTGCCGACGTGACGCCGTCTGGACCGTGCGGCCGCGCGCACCGGCCGCCCGAGCCGCCGCGTGCGCCCGTTCGCTGCCGAGCTGTGCGGTAACAGCGGCCAATCGCGCCAGCTGCACGGCCCGCGGTCGATGCTCGGCGCCCCCACATTCGTCGTGGCATAGCCGGGCGATCTGGGCGTCTAACGCCGCCAGCTCGTTGTTCGCCCGAGATTCGTCGCGTATCGCCACCTGGCGCTGCAGCTCCAGGTCTGGGCCGCCGCTCAGCCGTTGTCGCAGCTGCTGCAGCCCTCGGAGAGTGTCGCGACGCGCCCTGTCGATGGCATCCGGCGAGGTTCCAATCTGCAGCTCGGTGGCCAGACGCTCGGCTGCCCGGCGGGCGCCGGCTGCCTTCTCCAGTTGCGTGCGCCGCTCGGTGGCCGCGGTGATCAGTTGCTGCTCCGGATCGCCGCGCTTCAGCGTGGCGACGCGCGCTTCCAGGCGTCGAACCTCCCGGGCGGCGTCATCGGCGGCCTCGGCCGCGGTATCCGCGGTACGGCGCACGTCCGCGGGGTCGCGCCGCTGGTCGCCATCGGCCATCCGACGCAAGCGCACAGAGGCGCTGTCGCGCAAGATCGCCGCACGTTCGGCGGACGCTGGAACCTCAAGTTCGAGTGCGTGCAGCTGGCGTTCGACCCGAGTTCGGGCGTGCTGCGCCTCCTCGGCCGACCCCAGGCGCCGTTCCGCCTGCTCGAGTTCGCGGGCCACGAAATCAAGCTCCCGTTCGAGACGACCTTGATCTGAACTGCGGCCACGATCCGCCAGCGTGAGCCAGATTCCGGCCAAAGTGCCCGTCAGTCCAACCGTCAGTCCCACGGGTGTCAGTGGTGCGACAGCCAGGAGGCCCAGCACGCTTGCCGACAATCCCGCCACGGCGCCGCCGGCCGCGAGCCGGCGCCAGCCCGCCCGCAGCTGGGCGTCTCGGGCGTGTGCCCGCACCGCCGATTCCAGCGTTTCCAGTTGATCGTGCAGCACCGCCGCTTCGCTCTTGCTCGTCGCAACATCGTTCTCGGCCGCCGGCGCAACGTCCATCCACTCGCGCCAGAGACGGTGCGCGGTGGGAAGGTGCGAGTCGTCAGCCGCGCGGTCCCTGAGGGTCTGCGCACGCTGGGCCTCGGACGCGAGCCGTTCGGCCTTGCGGCGGCTCGCGGACAGTTCCTGCCGCGCGCGTTCCAGTGCGGCCGTCTCCTCGCCGACGATGGCGCTGGCGCGTCGGGCGCTGTCGGCAGCGGCGGCCGCCTCGTCGGCGCGCCGATAGGCGGATAGACCGCGTTCCAGCGTGGCCAGACGCTGCTCGTAAGTCGTCATCTCCGAGCGCAGGTCGCCCAGACCCGCGATTTGCTTCTCGCTCGCTGCTCGCCCGGCGCGAGCGATTCGAACACGTTCGATCGCCGCATCGCGATGGTCCAGCACGTGCGCAAGGGCCAGGGCGCGTTCGGCCTGCTCAAGCTGCTGCTCGAATTGCTTGCCCAGGGTCGCCATCTGGAGTCGCTCGGCCTCAGCCTCGGAAAGAAGGTGGTCGGCTTCCTCCAGGTGACGCACCGCGCGTGCCGTGCGGTCTCGCTTGCGCACGTACTCCAGTCGCTGAACCTCGGCGGTCGCGGCGGCGTGAGACTCGGCGGCCGTGGCCAGCGCGACGTGGAGCGACGCCAGCCGTTCGGCTTCCTCTAAATCCTGACTGACCTCCACGCTGGCGGCCAGCACGTTCATGCGGCGCGAGCCGAGCCAGGCGCGCACGATCTCGCGCAAACGACCGGCGAGCGGCTGCAGATCGCGCGGCGGCCAAATCAGCGCGGCCAGCGCCTCGCTGTCTGCGCCCAGGAGGCGATCGAGCTCGCGCTCAATCCGATCCACGCCCGTGACCGGGACGAGCCCTGACGGCCCGCCGCGTGCCAGGGCTGTCGTCAGGCGGCCGTCCTTCGCGATTCGCCGCTCGATGGCGTAGGTGGCGCCGCCGGCGACGATGGATGCACCAACCAGCGCGCCCTCCCGTCGGCCGAAACCAGGTGCCACGTCGCCAAACAGCGCGCATCGCAGCGCGGCGCTCAGGGCTGTCGCCTCGGCCGGGGATGCCTCGATCAGGTGACGTCCGCGCGCGGCGAAGGCGATGTCGACACTCTCGAGCTCGCCGACGTGGTGGGCGACCAATCGTTCCAGGAAGATCACGTGACAACCTTTGTCGGCTCACGGCGTCGGGCAATCTCGACGATGCGCGAGCGGGCGGCAGCCACAACGTCTCGTTCGATGTCATCATCGGCGGCTGTCAGCAGTCGCTCGCTGACCCGCCGTGCATTGACCAGGAAGGATGGACGCTCTGGAAGTCCGGTTTCGCTCGCCGTTTCGACGATGACCATCCCGTCAATGTCGAGTCGCAGCAGCGTGCCCGCCGCGGCGGCGCGATCGATCAGCCCCTCGGGATCGGCGTCATGCCAGACCGAGCGTGGCACCGGACCTTGAATCTTCACGTCCAGGATTCCGACGGCGCCCAACTCCGGGGCGATCAGGCGATCAATCTCGCTGCCAGTCTGCGGTGAGTCGATCATCAGTTGAGCGGGCCGAATCGCGGCAGTCTCGACGAAGCTTGGAACCACGCCGTCACGCGGATCGACGTCCAGCACCACGAACCCCGGCTGTGTGTCGCGCTCGAACGACGGCCCCGCCCAGCCTGTTTGAATCACCGGAACATCTCCCAGGCGATCGAACGCGGCCTGGCATGCGCGTGTGTCGATCACCACGTCGGCATTGGCGGCCATCGCCGCGGGTTCACCGGCATCGTGCCCCGGAGTGTCCAGCGCGACGACCAGATCCGCCCCGTCCAGATCTCCGCGCGAATCGCCGGTCACGAGGGCAATCTGCAGATTCGCGGCGGAGATCAGCGTCGTGTCGGGACCTGGCGCGTCCAGCACCGTGTCAATCAGCCCAACGTCGGCGAGGAAGCTGGTTCCGTCCGTGTCCTGGTCTGCCGAATCGCCGGTAGCGATGATCGTCATGCCCGCGCGTCGCGCTGACCCCAGCGGCGCCATGGCGGCGCGTACGTGTTCCAGCGACGGCACCGTGTCGGCGAACAACCCCCCACCGCAGACGACGGCCTGGCACCCGGCGCTCGCCGCTTGATGCAGAACACCGGCGAAGGCGCGTTGCGCGAGAGAACAGAAGCGGTCTTGCTGAGACGGCGCAAGCGCCGCCGGCCGCGCGCCGAGCCGAAACCCGGCCGCTACTGCGAGACGGGCGCGTCCTTCCGGAGGCCGAACAATGCGCACGGAGACAAGCTCATCCTTGCCTCCCGTGTTACAGGCTGCACAGTTCGCACGGCCTGATGCCGTCGATGGTAGCACCGCAAGCCGTCAGCACCCTCAACTCTCGAAGCGCTGGCGACCCGATTCCCAGCGCCTACGCCGATGCGAACAGCGGCGGTACGCGTCGGTTGAGATGTCGTGTTGTTCCGAAGTAGCTCCTGGGCGTGCTCGATTCCATTCGGATCCCGCAGCCGTCATGCACGTAGCGGCGCGGCCCGTCCTCAACCACCAGCGTGTAATCGCGCATCCGCCGATGCAGGTCGGACAGGACGAGATCGACGACCGGAAACGTGAACTTCCAGGTGGCCACGAGTTCATACGGCGCCCGTCCTGGCTGAAAGCGCAAGCCGGCGCGAGCCGCGAACACTTCGCGGTGCACCTGGTGGCCCCAGCTGACGAACAGCCGGGCCTCGCGCGTCCTGCGGCCCAACACGTGCGCCGGCCCGTGACGCAGCGTCTGGCGGGCTACTTCACGAAGCACCTGGTCCCGGCCGGCGGCCGCGTGCCTGAGGGCGTAACGGTAGAGCCGGCTGAGCTTGGCCACTGCCATCCGGCTGCCGGATGCTCCGCCGTCGCGGGCCTCGGCCGTGATCTGATCGCTGGCAGCTTCGACGCGCAACAATTCGCGGAAGTCGTCGGGTAGTCGCGACATCAGGCACTCCTCGGTCGGCCGCGGTCGACGAGCGAATGTTCGCTATCCCGACAGCGAAACGGATCAACCCAGAACATCGTCACGCCATGCGTAGCGCTCGCTGTTCATGCGGGCGGCCGAGTCCAGCAACGCGGCGTGGGTTATCGCGGCGTCGCCAAAGCGCGCCCGAACCTGGTCCATCGCAATTTCCAGCGGGCGCCGCTCCCGCTCAATCCTTGAACGAAGTTCGAGCTGGCGCATGGCTGCCGACGCAATGCCGGTTACGTGAACGCCGACCAGTCGGTAGAAGCCCCTGTCCGACGCGACGCGGACAAACAGGTCCCGTGCAGCGCCAAAAACGTCCCGGGTCTGATCCGTCGGCTTCTTCAATGTCATTTGCCGCGTGATGGTGCGAAAGTCCGCATATCGCAACTTCAGCGCGACCGTGCGGCCGACAAGACGCTTGGCTCGCAGACGACGCGCCACGTGATCCGCCAGCTGCCGCAGGTACCGCAGAACCAGGGTCTGATCGCCGGTGTCCCGGCCGAAAGTCACCTCATTGCCCACGGACTTGGCCGTCCGTTTGCTCTCCACGTCCCGTGCATCAATGCCGCGCGCACGGGCCGCCGGCTTACGCAACTCGCGCATGCGCTCCGGATCGTGTCGTGCCAGGTCGGCGATCGTGCGGATCCCGCGCACGGCCAGGCGGGCGTCACTCTTCGGACCGATGCCCCAGATCATCCGAACCGGCAACGGGTTGAGAAACTCCTGTTCCGTGCCGGGGCACACAATCCGACGACCGTCGGGTTTGGCCAGTGTCGAGGCAATCTTCGCGACGGACTTGTTGGTCGCTACGCCGACCGAGATTGGTAGATCAACAGCCGCCCGGACGTCGGCCCGCACGTGGTCGGCCATTTCAAGCGGCGCTCCAAGGCGTCGCTCGCAGCCCGTCATGTCCAGGAACGCCTCGTCGAGCGAGAGCGGCTCGACTAGAGGCGAGTATGAGCGAAAGATTCGCATCACCTCACTGGAGACGTCCGAGTACAGCCGCATCCGCCCCGGGACGAACACGGCCTGCGGGCAGAGTCGGGCAGCCTGGCGCAGCGGCATGGCCGACCGGATCCCATAGGCGCGAGCTTCATACGACGCGGCCGCCACAACCCCCCGCGCATCCCTGGGGCCGCCCACGATGACCGGCTGTCCCCGAAGCTCCGGCTGTTCCCGCTGCTCAACGGACGCGTAGAAGGCGTCCATGTCCGCATGCATGATCACGCGCTGACCCAACCACGCATCGGGAAGACGGCTGCGAGTTGGAGTCGCACCGGCTACTGGCTTCATACGAGGAGTATACCGTACAAAAGACGTACGGACAAAAGACGAACGCGCATCGCAATGTCCGGAGAGCAACCCTCTAAGCGTTCAACACTCCGGGCGCCGCGCGTCGGCAGACAGGAGCTTTCAACCCGCCGGACTGGAACGATCCGCTAGATGCCGCTCCGGGCCAACGCCAGTTCCTGCGCCCCGAGTTCGCCGTCCGCGTGTTCCAGCACTCGCCGAAAGGCGGCTGAGGCCGTCGTTCCATTGCCCGCCAATTGATGGGCCCGGGCCAGGGCAAAGTCCCAGCGAACCGAAGCGCGGTCCGGCCGGCTCGCTTCCAGTCGGGCCAACGCGCGATGCGCGGCAGCCGCCGACGAATCCACCGTTAACTCGGCCAGCACGCGGTCCGCGGTCAGCGCGGCGCTGGGCTTGAGGCGCTGGGCGTGGCCCAGCGCGTTCAGCGCGCCCGCCGCGTCGCCGGCTTTCAGCCGGGTGCGGCCCAACGCCTGCCATACGGCCGGGCCGTCAGCGCCATGTTCCACGGCGGTTTCCAGGCACCGTGCGGCCGACGCGTGGTGGCCGGCGGCGTCCAATGCGGCCGCCACGTTGCGATAGAGCCGCGGCCGCAGATCGTCGTTGCCCGATTCGCCGGTTGCCGTATCTAGCGCCAGGTCAAAGGCCTCGCGCGCGGCCGAGCTATTCCCCTCGGCGGTGTAGCGCACCCCCAGGCTGGCCAGGTGCAGCGCCGAGAGTCGGGCGGCAGGGTCCGGCGCGGCGGCGTCCACGGCGAGCAATGCGCATTGCGCCGCGGCATCTACGGCGCCGGCGGCAACCAGGTCCGCAATGTCGTCGCGGCGATCCTGCATCTCCGCCACAGCCGGTGTCGCGTCAGAGCCGCCGCATGATTGAGGTCACGCGCCCGCGAACCCGGACATCGTCGGCATAGATAGGCGCCATGTCGGCGTTGGCCGGTTGCAGGCGGACGCGGTCGGCCTCCCGAAAGATCCGCTTCAGGGTGACCGATCCGTCGTCCAGCATCGCCACGCCAATCTCACCGTCGCGAACCGTCTCGACCTGCTCCACCAGCACGATGTCGCCGTCACAGATGTGATCCTCGATCATGCTGTCGCCGCGCACGCGCAGCGCGTAGGCGGTGCCGTCCGGGGACAAGTCCGCCGTTACGGCGATCGTATCCAGCCGCTCTTCGTAGGCGTCAATTGGCGCGCCCGCGGCTATCTCGCCCACGATCGGGACGTTCACCACCCCGGCGGGCACGCCACCGCTCAGGATCTCAATCCCGTGCGACTGGCCCGAACGCCGGATGTACCCCTTGCGCTCCAGCACTTCCAGGTGCTGTTGCACCGTCGCGGGTGCCAGCCCCAGGACGGCGCCGATCTCGCGCACGCTGGGCGTATAGCCCTCGTCTTGCAGGAACCGCTCAATGGTCTGCAACACACGATGCTGTCGTTGTGTCAGCGGGTCGCCCACTGCAAGCCATCCTTACGCGCAACTCGGCGCCACCGGTCTGCGCGGCCCCTGCCGCGCGCCGGGCCCGAACTCTCATCCTACAGTTGCACGGTACCGGACAATAAGCGAACGGTCAAGCCGAGGTCGTACGGCGGCCATACCGCATTCATTCGCTAGGCGGCTTCAATCCGAATTGACGTTCCCGTTCGGACTCGACGCAGGGCGTCGATCGGTGGATCCTCGATGCGCCCCACCACGTTCACCGGGCTGGCCGCGCGAACTTCGTTGCCCTGGCTGGCCGGCGTCCGACCAAAGAACACGCAGAACGCCATCCCGGGCGGCCAGTACGCCAGGTCCCCGATCTCCACCACGTCCGATGCGTCCGGCCCCTGGTCGGCATGCACGCCAATGTCGAAATAAAACTCGTGCCCCCACGTGTTCACCGTCCGCGCAATCGGCAGCGCATCCCAGATGACATCGGCCGTCGGCGAGTCGTTGAACTCCCCGTCCAATTCAATATCGCCAACCGTGATCGTGATCGCTCTGGACATCGTGGGGACCCGGTCGAGCGCGTGCGGTCCGACCTTAGCAACCCTGCGTCGGCTGGGCCGAAGCTAGGCGATCTGCGCGGCCTTCTCCGCGTACTTCTGCACCGTGGTCGCGAACTCCGCATGACTCCAGGTCAGCGGGCTCACGCTCAGCGGCGCGCCCGAATAGGGATGCACCTGCTCCGCCAGCGTGCCGCTCGGCAGGGCACGATCCGCCACCCAGGCTAGGATCTCGCGAGCCGGCTTCAAATCGGCCTCCGATTCCGCCAGCGCCACATACCACTGTGCCAGCCACAGCGTGCAGATGAACCAGGGATTGCCCGGCACGTTCCGTATGTCGCCGCTGACCTGGTGGTAATAGTCGTTCTGGTAACGCGCCACACCGCCCACCGAGCTCTTCACCGTCAGCTCGTCCCGCACGCTTTCCATCGTGGACCGCACCCGCGAGTCGTCCGCGTCAAACATCCCGAACCGCCAGACGCCGTGCACACTGGCGTCCACGTTCAGGTCCGGCGTCAGCGATCCGTCCTCGTTCACTTCGACCCGGCGAAGGAACCGCCGGTGCTCCTCGTTGTACAGGTGCTCCAGAGTCGCGGCCCGAATCTCGGACGCCGCCGTTCGATAGCGCGAGGCCGTGTCAAGCTCGCCGAATCCCTCCGCAAACTCCGCCGCCGCTTCCAATCCAGCCCACACCGAGGCAACCGTGAACGTATGAATGCCCAGCCGCTCTTCCCACAGGTCCCACGAGGCCGCCGGCAGTCCGCTCGGCTCATGTCGATAGCGGACCATGAAGTCCGCTGACGCCTTGATCAGTGGGGCGTAGACGCTGCGGATGAACTCGGTGTCCATGAATCGCTGGTTATAGAGACGCAGCGCCCACAGCACCAGCGCCGTTTCGTCCTCCTGGATCGGTAGCACGCGCTGCCGGTTGGCGTCGGCCCAGGGGTGCCAGCTGCTGCCTGGCGACCCGTCCGGGTGGTACTTGTGCAGCATGAATCCCCCGGGCTGCAGCGCGCGGCGGCAAAACTGGAAAAAGCGCCCCGCCAGTTCCCGTTGGTTGGCCCCAATCAGCGCCTCCGCCACCAGCGCCCCGTCCCGCGGCCACATGTAGCTATAGG
>JAPOXI010000023.1 GCA_026707185.1 Chloroflexota bacterium | reverse complement strand
GCTTCCAGCAGATCCAGGAAAGCGACATGCTGGTGGTGCCGGACCCGGCCACCGCCTTCGTGGACCCGATCCCCGAGGTCCCGACGCTGGTTATGACCTGCGACATCCAGGACCCGATTACGCGCGAGTCCTACTCGCGCGACCCGCGCAACATCGCCAAGAAGGCCGAGCAGCACCTGATCGACAGCGGTATCGCCGACACCAGTTACTGGGGTCCGGAGGCCGAGTTCTTCATCTTCAACAGCATCCGCTACGACCAGACGGCCAACAGCGGCTACTTCTTCATCGACAGCGAGGAAGGCGTCTGGAACACGGGCGCGGACGACCTGCACATGGCCAACCTGGGTCACCGCCCGCGCCACAAGATGGGGTACTTCCCGGTCCCGCCAAACGACAAGCTGCAGGATCTGCGCACGCAGATGGTGCTGGCGCTCGGCGAGGTTGGCCTTGACGTAGAGGTTCACCACCACGAGGTCGCCACCGCCGGTCAGGCCGAGATCGACCTGGTGTACGCGCCGCTGGTCAAGTCCGCCGACGGGATCATGCTGTACAAGTACATCGTGAAGAACGTGGCGCAAAAGGCCGGGTACACGGTCACGTTCATGCCCAAGCCGATCTTCGGCGACAACGGGTCGGGCATGCACGTCCACCAGAGTCTCTGGAAGGACGGCACGCCGCTGTTCTATGACGAGACCGGCTACGCCATGTTGAGCGAGACGGCCCGGTACTACATCGGGGGCCTGCTGCGGCACGCGCCGGCGTTGCTGGCGTTCGCGGCGCCAACCACCAACTCGTACCGGCGCCTGGTGCCCGGGTTCGAGGCGCCGGTGAACCTGGTCTACTCCATGCGAAACCGCAGCGCCTGCATTCGCATTCCGACGTACTCCAGCAGCCCGGCGGCGCGGCGCGTGGAGTTCCGCCCGCCCGACCCGACGGCTAACCCGTATTTGGCCTTCTCCGCCATGCTGATGGCGGGGCTGGACGGCATCCGCAACAAGATCGAGCCGCCCCCGCCGGCCGACATGGACCTGTACGAGCTGGAGCCCGAGGAAGCGGCCAAGATCCAGTCGGTTCCGGGCTCGCTCTACGAGGTGCTGGACGCGCTGGAAGCCGACCACGAGTTCCTGCTGGTTGGCGACGTGTTCACCCAGGACGTCATTGACACCTGGCTGGAATACAAGCGCACGCGTGAGGCCGACGAGGTCAACCTGCGGCCGCACCCGTACGAGTTCATGCTCTACTACGACGCGTAACGTCGAGTCTCGGCTTCAACATTCGCGGCCCCCGGCAACGGGGGCCGCGGGGCGTTAGCTGGACTGCGGCCGCGGCCGGTTCCGTCCACGGCGCCGGCGGCGGCCGCGCCGTCGGGACCGCGGGCTGGAGGAACTCGGCTTCTTCTCCGACCTTGCCTCGCCGGACCCCTCCGCTTGACTCCGGGCCTCCTGCCCACGGGCCGCCCCCTGGCGGCCGAGATCCCGGCGCGGCTCTTGCGGCGACGGCTCAGGCGTTGGCGCTTCCGGCGGCGGCTCCGGCTCGTGGCCCGGCGCCACCGGCTGGCCGAGCACATCCTTCAGTTCGTGCACCCCGCAGCTATCGCAGGCGCCGCTGGTGGCGCAGCCGCCACCGCCCTGGGCCTGTTCGGCGGCCAGCTTGTCTTCCACGTAGCCGGCGTGCTCGTACTGCAGGCAGCACAGGAGCCGTCCGCAGGCGCCTGAGATCTTGTCGGGGTTTAGCGGCAGGTTCTGGTCTTTTGCCATTCGCAGCGAGACGGTGTCCAGTTCCGACAGGAACGTGGCGCAGCAGAGCTCGCGCCCACAGCGCCCCATGCCGGTGCGCATGGCGGCGCGCTCACGCGGGCCGACTTGCCGCAGCTCCACACGCGTGCGGAAGCGGGCGGCCATTTCGGCCACCAGGTCGGCGAGTTCGAGCCTGGCCTCGCGCGATGAGAAATGCAGCGTGAGGGTGGCGCCGTCAAAGGTGTACTCCGCTTTGACCGCCTGCATGGGAAGCCGCTTCTCCATGATGGCCCTGGCAAACGTGCGCTCGGCCTCGACTTCCTCGGAGCGGTAATTCGTCATGCTGACCAGATCGTCGTCGGTCGCCTGCCGGACGATTGGCTTGAGTTCGCCGCGCAGATCGTCCAGGTCGATTTCGGTGGCCGGCATGACAACGCGGGCGGCGGTTAGTCCGCGAGGCGTCTCGACGATGGCGTAGTCGCCGACCGCGAGATCGGCGTCGCCGGGGTCGTAGTAGTACAGGCGGCCGGCGCGACGAAACCGGACCCCAATGGGGCGTGCGGTCCTAGCGGGCGCATCAGCGGCGACCACGACCACCTCCTTGTGCGTCGTCCGGGCCGAATTCCGGCCGCAGGGCCAGATCCTCCAACGCGAGCCGCGGCGAAACGTTGGCGATGAGCGCCCGCCGCGTCGCACGCAGCCGGGCCAGGCGGCCCACGGCGCTGGCCAGGGCCGCTCGGCGTTCCGGATGTGCGCCGCGCGGGTGGCCCCGCATCGCCGTGCGCAGTGTATGCGACTGCTCAACCTCGACGGTACGCAACCAGCCCAGGGCTGCGGTGGTCTGCGCCACCATACGGCCGCGCGGCAGCAGGCCGTCCACGGCACGGAATCGGGCGGACACGGGGGCCGCCTCGAAGGCGGCGGCTTCGTCGCCGGCGCCGCGGCGGGCGGACCAGGCCTCGGGGTCGCGGGCCATGCGGATTGCCCAGCCGGGACGGCCGCGGGCGGCGCGGGCGATCTGCCCGACGGTGTCGGCGGTGAGTGCGTAGTTGGAGTCCAGATAGGTTGCGATTTCGGCCGACGGCACAGGTCCCAGCTCGATGACACGACAGCGGGAGACGAGGGTGGGCAACAAGTCCGTGGCCCGCGGGGCGATGAGAATGAGGATGGCGTGGGCGCCGGGCTCCTCCAGGGTCTTCAGCAGTGCGTTGGCGGCCAAATTGTTGATCTCGTGAGCCGCGTCGATGAGGCCGATACGCATCGGGTGGGTGGCCGGTGTGCGGTAGAGCCCGGCGCCCCATTCGCGCACGCCGTCGATCACGATGTCGCGTGCATGGTCGGCGCGCCGCAACACGTGCAGGTCGTTGTAGGCGGTGAGCACGAAGCGCAGGTCCATTCGCCGGCCGTCGGCGGCCGTCAGCTTGTCCGGGTCGGGCTCTTCGTCGCGGTGACCGCGCCGCACGGCCGTACGCCACATGGCGTTGGCGTCGTCCAGAAACTGGTAGGCGTCGGACGTCTGGACGGGTTCGGGCTGGCCCGCGCACCAGATCTCCTGCGCGAGGCGGATGGCGAAGCTGCGACGTCCGACGCCAGGGGGGCCGGCGATCAGATAGGTCTGGGCTGCCCGTCCGGCGCGCAGGGAGCCTTTCGCGGCCCGTACGGCGTGCGCGTTGCCAACAAAGCCCCAGTCCATCAGGCCTCGGCGGTCGGTACCGACACGATGTCGTTGATTGGAATCTGCAGTTTCAAGGCCTGTTCGAGTTCGAAGGTTTCGGGGCTGTAGACGGCAACGGTGCCCTGGTCGGCGCTGCCCACGAGCAGGAACCCGCTGGCGGGGTCCAGGGCAATGGCGCGAGGCGACTTAGCCACCGGCAAGAGGAAGCGGGTGCCCAGGGTCTCGGCGTCCAGGCCGGTCACCGTATCGGTCCAGAGATTGGCTGCGAAGAGCGTCGCGGTGCGTTCATCCACCGCCAGCCGATACACGCCCTCCTCCAGTTGGCGCGTCTGCAGCACCGCCAGCGTGTCCGGGTCGAGCCGGCTTACGCTGCCGTCGCGCAGGCTGGCCACGAACAGGCGGCCGGCGGCATCACGGACGAGGGCCTCGGGCCACGAGGGGACGACCGCTCGCGCTTCCTCTTCGCCGGTCTCCACGTTGAAGCGGACGACCGTGGAAAACGGCCGATTGGCCAGGAACACGGTGGTGCCGTCGCCGGTCGCAACGATGTCGCCAACCCCGGCCGGAACCTCCCAGTCGTGAATGACCTGGCGGGTGTCCGGATCGAGAACGAACAGGTGCCCTCGATCGATATCGGAGCCGGTGACATAGACGCGTCCGTTTGCGGGTTCGATCGCAATGTCGCCCGCTACCAACGCCGTGGCCGGCGCACGGTCGGCGCCCGGAAGGGGCGCCAGCCGAAATTGGCCGCCGCCGCCGGTTTCGCCGGGTTCGCCGGACCAGAGGTTTCGCTGCGCCTGGGGCTCCCGGCGCATGACGATGGTCGCGGTATTTATCACATTCGGTTTGATCACGGCGGTCGCGCGTTCGCCGAGCGGCTGAAAGTGCGTGCTTGACGTGACCAGCACCACGTACTCACTGCCGCTAATCAGATCAGGAACACGGGTCCGGCCCAGGTCGTCGGTGCGCGCGGATTTGACAAACACTCGGGTGCCGCGGACGTTCCAGAAGAGGCGGACAACGGCGTCGGGGATCGGTTCCTGGTCGGGATCGAGCACCCGCACCTCGAGCGAGAACGTGAGGGGGATTGGCGGCTCCAGGGCGCCGGTGTCCGCATCAATGACTTCGACATGCGTGGCGACCTCATCCACGGAGAAGGCTCGTCCGCGCTCGGGATCCGATGCGATCGCCCAGGCGGGCGGGAGGACGCTGGCCGCGGAGGGCGGCAGGGGCGTGAGGGAGGGAAGGTCGATCACCGCCATGGTGGATGCCACCGCGGCGCCGACCATTGGAACGCCACCGGCCACGATGCGTCCGGGCGGGCCCGGCGGCATTTCGAAGCGCACGGTCGACGGCTCGGACTCCACGACCTTGACCCCGCGGGACCGCAAGACGTGGAAGCCCGGCACGCGAGCCTGCACGTCGTACTCCTGGCCGGGGGCCAGTCCCGTGAAGGCCGCGGTGCCGTCGGCCCCGATGGGCACAATGGCCAGGGGATCGCCGCGAATGCCAAGCAGATCCACGTAGCCGTTCGTCAGCAGTTCGCCGCTGGCTTCGTCCGCGACCGTTACTTCAATGACGCCGGGACCGTCGATGATGTCAAAGTCCGTCCGCGACGCACCGGCAAACTCACCGCCGCGATAGCTGGCTCTGGCACGGAAGCTGATGCTCGACAGGGCCGTGAGTGGAAGGGTGGTGGGCAGTTGGGTCTCGACGGTAAATGTGCCGGCGCGTGAGGCGATGACCTCGCCCACGTAGACCGCGGGCGAGGCGGCCTGCTCGGTGTCGATGCGGCCGTCCGCCGTCAGGGCCGGACGACCCGATGCCACGATCATCTCCAGGCGAACCAGCGTTCGCGGAATCCAATCGACGCCGCGGATGGTGATGTCGGAGCCGGCCACGCCGCTGGCGGGCTCGATTCGAAGTTCCGGCCCTTGATCTTCGGCCAGTGGGAAATCGCCGGTGATGGACGAGCCGTAGAGGCCCAGGGCCAGGATCAGGAGCACGGGGATCAGCAGGATGGTCCCGACGATTGCGGCGATTGTTACCGCGCGGCTGGTGGACATAAAACCTGTTCGCGGGTCCCTGCGATTCGAGAGTTCGACGGAACCAGTGCCCGCCGCACGTACCCCGGTAGGCGTGCGCCCGACGCCCCGCCGACGCTTGGATTGTAGTCGGTTCGCGACTCGCCGCCGGGCGGGGTCTCAGGCCACCTTGGGGCGATGGTCCCGCGGCAGGCGCCGTCGGACGCGGGAGGTGGTGGCGCTCCGCTGCGTCAGCTGGACGAGGATTCGCCCCCGGGCCATGCCGGCCAGCTGCCAAAGGCCCGAGCCTTGCGGCCGGAGTAGGCCACGGCCAGCAGTCCGCGCGCCTCGTCGCCGATGCCGACGAGCATGCCGTTGGCCCGGCCGCCGGCGCTGATGGCAATGATGCCGCTGGCGTGATCCCCCGAGATGGCAATGATGCCACCGGCGTTCCCGGCGGCGACGGCAACGATGCCAATGGCGTTGCCCAGGCTGATGGCCAGGATTCCCACGGCCACGAGCGGGCTCAACGCGATGGCGCCAACCCCGACGATGTAGGCGAAACCGATCGTCCGATCCGCGACGACCCAATCCATCTCAACGACGCCGACGATCCCCAGGATCGTGACGATGACGGTGGCCAGCAGCGTGGCAAGGGTTGCTAGTCCGGCCAGTCCTCGGAATGCCTGTCCAATCCCGGTCTGGGCTGTGTCTGACATGATCGGTGCCTCCTTATGGATGAGCCTATGCGGGCCGCTCCGCCGACTTCAACTACGCTGCCCGAGCGACAAGGCAGCCCGAACGGCGCGGCACGATCACACGGCCATCCGACTCGGCGGCGGCGGTTGCGATGTCGCGCAGGTGCGGCTGCAGTTTGATCGCTAACGAGGCAGCTTCGGTTGGGTCGCTGATTGCAGATGCGCCGCGCAGGTGCAGCCCTTGCACATACAGATTCAGCAGCGCGTCCACGGACGGGAAGGCCAGCAGGTCATCGCGGATCTGCACGTCAACCGTCGGGAACGCCCGGGATAAGGCCTCCACGCCGTTCTCAAGCGTGAAGCGGCTGCGAGCCGACGGGGCGGCGGCCCGCGTAGCCTGATCGCGAAGGCCGGCGCGCCGACAGGCTTCGACATGCCATTCGAGCACTCGCTGCGCGGACATCTCGCTATCGGCGCTGGCGAGGAGAGCGCCGCCGGGGGCCAGCACACGGCGAAGTTCGCTCACCGCCCGCTGGATGTCCGGCGTGGACGGCAGCACGTGCCCGGCGGTTACCAGTTCGAACTGGCCTGGCGCGAGGGGCAGCGACTCGATGCTCGCGCATAGCCCATCGACCGCGTGCCGGGTGCGCGTGGCGGCGACCGCTTCGGGCTGCAGATCCACGGCCACAATCCAGGCTCCAGGCGCGGTTCGCCGCCGCAGGGCCTGTGTCATCCGCCCCTCACCGCAGCCCACGTCAAGGGCGCTGTACACGCCGCGGATGTCAATCAAGCTGAGCTGCCAGTCGTAAAAGGCGCTGGCGGCGGGCATTGCTCGTTTGTCAGTCCATCAGTCTGTCAGCCGATGCGCGGTTGCCGGGCATCGCGCGGCACGTCCGACGGCTTGCGGCTTCATACGGTCAGCAGGTCCTGGCCGGGTCGCAGGCGCCGATGCGCTTCCCGGGCGAACTCCTCGCGCCGCGAGTCCCCTTGGCGTCGATAGGCCAGGATGAGGTTGCGGCAGATGCGCGCGGCGATTTCCTGCGGACTGACGGACGCCAGGTGCTCCGGGCGCAGCGTGAAGCCGTGGGTATGCACGATCTCCTCGCACTCGGCCTGGTTGAGCAAGCGGGCCCGGTTGAACGGATCGAGGTACGGACGATCCCGGGCGCCTGGATGGCGCAGGACGAAATGGGCGGGCAGGCCAACGCCCTCCAGGGGCATGCCAATCCGGTCGGCCACCGCCAGATAGGCGACGGAAAGGGTGATGGGCAGCCCGGTGCGGCGCTTGACGACCTGGTCCAGCAGGCTGTTGGCCGGGTTTGGATAGTCGGTACGAGCGCCATCGAACCTCCATGCGGCGTGCATGTAGCCAGCCAGTGCCTGGAGCGCCGGTTGCGGATCGGCCGCGCGCATGGGCCCCGGCGCCGCGTCCGCAAGCTCGTCGAGGAAACGGAGAACTGCGGCGGTATCGATACCGGGGTCAATGACTCGCGCAACCAGGAGCGCACCGGTCTCGGCCGGGCCGTTCGGTTCCATCGAGCGGAACCTGTCGAGCCCTCCGAGGGCCTCTTCGCGGTGGATGGCGGTGAGCGCTTCGGCGATACGGTCGGGATGCGAGGCCGAGCATGCGGCGGACTCCAGCGCAACGACGGCGCGCTCGCCGGCCTGGGTGAGGTGAGCGATGACGCGGGCACGAATGGACGGATCATCGTCGGCGAGCATGTCCACCATGGCCTGCAGGGCTCGATTGTTGGGTGATGGCGACTGGCTGACGGTCATGCGCTGGAGCGGCGGCTCAGGGCCGGTGGGGTCACGCGCGGCGACTGGATGCTCGGTTGGATTCTGTCACGCGCGTCGCTTTCCCCGCGTCGACTCCCCGGCGGATCACGTGGTTCCGCCTATGACAGCCAGGTACGCATGGGGCAGTATGACCGGCGTGTCCCATGTAATTGGGCGGAGCGCAATGATCGCTACCTGGGATATGTGCAGCAGACGGTCGCCGGGCGAGTGTGCAGGCGACCAGCGCGATCCGAAGCTGATGCCCAGGTGTGCGAATCCAGGCACGTACGTGCGTGATTCTTCTGTCCGGGCCCTGGTGTTGTGGTGAGTGACGGCACGGCCAACGTGGCCCAGGGTGCGCGGCAAGTTGACGTGCAGGGACTCTGGAAGGTCTTTGGCAACAAGCCGGAGCGCGCGCTGGAAGCCGCGTATGCCTCGAAGTCTCGCAGCGAGATTCAGGACGAACTTGGACTCGTCGTCGGCCTGCGTGACGTGTCGTTCAGCGTGGAGCAGGGGCAGATCTTCGTCGTCATGGGGCTTTCGGGTAGCGGCAAGTCGACCCTGGTGCGCTCGCTGATCAGGCTTGTCGAACCCACGCGCGGCAATGTGTATATCGATGGCGAAGACGTGCTGTCGTACTCGGCGAGCCAGCTGATGCAGTTCCGCCGCCAAAAGATCGCGATGGTGTTTCAGAACTACGGGCTGCTCCCGCATCGGTCCGTGCTCGACAACGTCGCCCTTGGACTCGAGGTGCGGGGCATCGACAAAGCAACGCGCTATCCGATGGCGATGGAGAGCATAGAAACCGTGGGGCTCGGCGGCTGGGAAAGCTACCGTCCGCGAGAGATGAGCGGCGGTATGCAGCAGCGTGTCGGACTTGCGCGGGCGCTGGCGGTCAACCCCGACATGCTGCTGATGGACGAGCCATTCAGCGGGCTCGACCCCCTTATACGACGGGAGTTACAGGATGAGTTAATTTCGCTGCAAACTAAGCTAAAGAAGACGATTATATTTATCACTCACGATCTGAACGAAGCCCTGAAAGTCGGCGATCGAATTGCCGTCATGCGGGATGGAGAGATCATCCAGGAAGGTTCGCCAGAGGAGATCGTCACGCTGCCGTCTGACGAGTATGTCACTGAATTCGTGCAGGACGTATCTCGAGCCAAAGTCATTCAAGCCAGAGCGGTTATGCAGGAATCCGACGTCGTCGTTTACGAACGGCAGGGGCCTCGCGCGGCGTTGCACATTATGGACAGCCACAGGCTGGAGGCCGTGTTTCTGATTGGGCGCGACTTTACGCTGCGAGGTTTGCTTACGAAAGACCGGGTGATGGTCCTCATCGACGAACGCCGGAGATCCCTGGAAGGCGCGGACGTTGATCCGGCAACAACCACGACGCCTGACGCCTTAATCGAAGATATCATTCCAATCGCGGCGCAGACACGGCATCCGATTGCCGTCGTCGACGACACGCGAGCATTGCTGGGCGAGATTCGCCCGGGCGCGTTGCTGGCGGGTATGGCTGAAGGCGGGCAGGGGACTTAAGCATGGCACGAGTCGACAGAGCGCCGCCCGGCGATACGACGACACCGTCGCGGAAGCCGCTCTATGTGATTCGGCGCCACTATGCCTGGCTGGCCGGGCTTGGGCTGGTTGGCCTCGTACTGATCGTGAGCTTGCTGCTGTGGGGCACGGAGATGGGGTTTCCGACGACGGTGTCCAGTTCCGAGATACCGACCGCGGATGGAGGTTCCATTACGCTGGACCGCACCGTGCGGGAAGTCACCAGCGGGGCCATTGACGATGCGGTGACCCGGATAACGAAGGACGGCAGCTGGCTGTTCGACGGGCTCAGTGCCGCCGTGGACGTGGTGCTGGTTCAGATCGAGAACGGACTCAAGTGGGTGCCCTGGCCGGCAATTGTGACCAGCCTCGCCTTCTTGTCCTTTGCGGCGGGTGGCTGGCGGCTGGTGGGGTTTACGGCGGTCGCGCTGCTCTTTGTGGGCTTCATGGACCTGTGGGAAAACATGATCGACACCATTGCGCTGATGGTGGTGGCGGTGGTGATTGCCGTGTTGGGCGGCCTACCCCTGGGGATCCTGAGCTCGCGGAGTCAGCTTGCCGACAACCTGATGCGCCCAATCCTGGATGCGATGCAAACCATGCCCAGTTTCGTCTATCTGCTGCCGGGCATTCTGGCGTTTGGCCTGGGGAAGCCGGCCGGGATTTTCGCGACGATCATCTACGCGATTCCGCCCGTGATCCGGCTGACGAGCCTGGGGATCCGCCAGGTTCCGAGCGAAACGATCGAGGCCGTTCGGTCGTTCGGCGCGTCGCCGCTGCAGATCCTGACGAAAGTTCAGATTCCGATGGCTCTGCCGACGATCATGGCGGGGATCAATCAGACCACCCTGATGGCTCTTTCGATGGTGACCATCGCCAGCATGGTGGCCGCCGGCGGCCTGGGCGACAACGTGCTGCGAGCGCTGCAAAAGAACGAGCCGGGCAATGGCGCGATAGCCGGACTGTCCATTGTGTTTCTGGCCATTATCATCGATCGGCTCACGCAGGCCGTGTCTCGCAGGAGGCAAGAGATGCTGCGGTCCGTGGGGTGATTGCCGTGAGCGCGCAAAGCCTCGGGGAAGGGCCGCGCATCGAGCGGCCAATCATTCGATTTATTTGACAACGCAAGAGCTCGCTGATACGGTATACACTACGCGTACGAAGTGCTGCTCGCAATTTCAAATCTATTGATGATGTTTGATGCGCGCGTCTCGTTGCGGCAGCCAATTGCAGCGGAGGGCCGCTTTGGTCGTCCGGCGTGAAGTGAATGTGGAGGTCTTGCTATGAAAGCTGTCAGCAGACGCCGGGTTTTGCGGCTGGGTATGGCGGGCTTCGCCGGGAGTATCGTCGCGGCGGCCTGCGGGGAAACCAAGACCGTTGAAGTTCCTGTCGAGCGAGTTGTCACCGTCGTCCAGACCGAGGTTAAAGAGGTTGTCGTTGAAAAGCAGGTTCCTGTTGAACGAGTTGTCGAGGTCGTCGTTGAGAAGGTCGTTACGCCGGAAGCTGGAGAAAAGCAGAAGCTCGTCTTTAGCGACCTCAACTGGACCAGTGCGCAGATTCAAAATCGGATTGCGCAGTACATCGTTGAGAAGGGCTATGGATATCCGACCGACGTTGTGTTCGGAGCCACGCTGCCGTTGTTTCAAGGGCTGCGGCGCGGTGACACCCATATCACGATGGAGATATGGCTGCCTAACCAGGATGAAGCATGGGGAGAGGCCGTGGCCGCGGGCGAAGTGTCCCCGATCGGTGAGAGCCTGGGTAAGGACTGGCAATCCTCGTTCGTCATTCCGGCCTACCTGCAGGAGGAATATCCGGATTTAGATAGCGTGGAGGACTTGAAAGAAGAGAAGTTCAAGGCGTTGTTTCGGACGACGGAATCCGGCGACAAAGCGCGCCTGGTGTCGTGTGTGATCGGCTGGGCCTGTGAAGAGGTGAACGCCGCCCAGATTGAGGCCTATGGTCTCTCAGATCATGTGCACATCGTTAATCCGGGGGATGGTGCGGCCGCGAACGCTGATCTGTACGGCGCGTATGAGCGGCGCGAACCCTGGCTCGGCTACCAGTGGGGAACAAACGATCCATCGCTGGTGTTGGACCTGGTGCGGCTGAAGGAGCCCGAGTACAGCGACGAATGCTGGTTCACCACCAAGGCCTGCGCGTACGAAGACGCCACGATCCTGATCGCCGTGCATCCCGACGTTCTCACCGGCGCGCCCGACGTGGTGGAAATGCTGAGAGCCTGGGGCCTCAACATCGAGGTCTACAGCGCGATTGCCCAATGGCAGCGGGAAAACGACGGCGCCAGCACCAACGACGCCGCGCTCTGGTGGCTGAAGAGCAACCCGGGCATATGGACCGGGTGGGTGACCGCCGATGCCGCGGCGGCCATTCAGTCGGCTCTGGACGCCAACGATGTCCCCGACGGCTGGCCGGTGGAATAGGTCATCGCGGCGAGGTCCGGCGCGAGTTTAGCCGCTCAACAGCCCGTCGCTGGCCCCTGGCAATCCTGCCCGGAGCCAGCGGCGGGTCGGCAGCGAGCGTGCCCGATGAGCTGCAAGACCCGTGTTATGTCTACAAATTTGGCGTAATTTGCCACCTTTCCTTATAATTACGTCTTAGTGCCGCTCCGGCACAACGCTCCGACTGCCCACTACCCACACGTCGCGCCCTTTAACTTGCGCCGGCGCTGACTATGACCCGCCGGTGCGCGCCGCCCGCGCTCCCCCGTCAGGACTAAGCCACTGTGAGCCGAGCACTTGATCGCCTGCGAACGTCGTTTGTCAAAGCCGACCGTGAATATGCGCCGCTGGCGCTCTGGTTTTGGAACGGCCGCCTGCACGAAGCGGAGCTCGGTCGACAGATCAAGGAGTTCGCGGACAAGGGCATCGGCGGTGTGTTCCTGCACGCTCGCGAGAGCCTGCAAACGCCGTATTTCGAGGAGCGTTGGTGGGACGCGGTTGACTTTGCAGTGCGCAAGGGTCGGGAGGCCGGGCTCAAGACCTGGATCTACGACGAATACGCCTGGCCCAGCGGTCCGGCGGGATCGCCAGGCGGCCGCAACGGGCAGACCCAGTCCGCCGTCCTGTCGCAGGGCAGCCAGCACTTCGCCAAGACCCTGACCCGGATGATCCATGAGGTTGAGGGCCCGGCCGAGGTGGCGCTGGAAGGCCGGTACCCGGCCGGGAACCGGCTGGTCCAGGTCGCCGCCCGCCTGGACGCCGAGGGCGACCTGGACCCCGAGACGTTGGTGGATGTCACCAAAGAAACCACCTGGGAATGCCCCGAGGGCACGTGGCGCGTGCTGAGCTTTTCGGTCCGCACGATTGAGGATCGAATCGACTACTTGCGCCCGGCGACGGTCAAGGCGTTTCTGGACGCCGCCTACGAGCGGTATGCCGAGCGCCACAAGGGCGACTTTGGGGATGCCATTCCGGGCGTGTTCTTCGACGAGCCGTACATCAGCGCGGAGCCCATGCCCTGGACCGACGACCTTCCGGAGCGGTTCAGGCAGAGGACGGGCTACGACTTGCTGACGTCACTCCCGCTGCTGGTGCTGCGCGGCGGGAGCTCCACGGTCAGCGTCCGGTGCGACTTCTACGAAACCGTAGCCGCGCTGTACGAGGAGGCCTGGTTCGCCCAGATGGGCGACTGGTGCCGACGGCACGGCCTGGAGTGGACGGGTCATACGGAAGAGCACGTGGCCTCGCATCCGGCGCGGCAGGGCAACTATTTCCGCGGGATGCGGCATCTCACGATTCCGGGCAGCGATCATCACGGCTTTCGCTATTCGCGGCCGCGGACGGTTCAGGCGGCCGAGGTCAAGCCAGCCGTGTCCGTCGCCGCGATGGCCGGGCGGGATCGGGTGATGGCCGAAGCGTTTGGCGGCGCGGGCTGGGGCCTCACCCTGGACGAGCTTCGGCACGGCGCCAACCTGCTGGCCGCCTATGGCGTGAACATGCAGGTCTTGCACGGGCTGTTCTACTCGATGGCCACGGCCGAAGCCGCCGACGACTGGCCACCCAGCCTGGGGCACCAAAACCCTTATTGGCCGAACTTCAAGGGCATGTCGGATTACATCGCCCGCCTTTCGGCGGTTATTGGGCATTCGAGGTCCGCAAGCACCGTGGGCGTGCTGTATCCGTGGACCAGCATTGCCGCCAACACCGCCGACGGGCGACCCAACGCCCGGGCGCAGGCCATCGCCGAAGCCTACGAAGGCCTGATCGATGGTCTGAGCGACGCCAGTATCGACGTTCAAATCGTGGACGAGCGCTTCATCAGCCACGGTCAGGCACGCCTGGAGAACGGACGGCTGCGACAGGGCGCGCTCACCATCACGACCCTGATCCTGCCGCCGACACCCGTGATTAGTCCGCAGGCCATGCGGCGCCTGGGCGCGTTTGTGCGCTCGGGCGGCGACCTGATCGTGATGGGCGAGCGTCCGTCCGGCAGCAGCGAGGGGGGCTGGCGGCACCGCCCGATCACGCGAGCCGTGGGCACACTCTTCGGCGCCGCCTCGTCCACGGTGGAAGGCGCCGTGGTGGGCAAGGGCCGAACGCACCAGGTTCCCGAAGAACTGCCGGACGCCATCGAGCGTATTGCGGCCATCCTGTCGCCGGGGACCACGGTCGACAGTGATGCCGACGTGATTGCGGTTCCGCGGCGGCTGGACGGCGCCGAGGTGCTGTTCATCGTCAACCGCTCCGCCGCGAATACCACCGCGACGATCGCAACGGACGTGCCGGGACGACCCGAGGTCTGGAACCCCGAAACGGGCGAGACCGAGGCGCTCTCTATTGCCGGCTCGCGGGGGAAGCGGCGATTCAAGCTCGACCTGCTGCCGCACGCGGCCCGCGCGGTGGTCTTCGACACGTCCGTCCGCGCATCGCGGACGCGGGTTCCCCGGCCGAAGAAGGTGGAGGCCAAGGAGCTGGAGTTCAAGACCGACTGGACCTTTGCCCTGGACGGCGGCACTCCGACCGGCCAGGGATCGATCCGACGTTCCGAGTTGCCCGTGATGCGGGTTGCCAGCTTCAAGTTGGGCGCGGGCCGCCTGGAGCAGCTGCGCGACCCGGCCTTTGACGACTCCGAGTGGCCGGAGACCTGGTTGGCGCGAGCCGGGGCCGACACCGTGGGCAACTGGCGGGCCAGCTGGATCACGGGCGTTCGCAAGCATGGGGGCTGGGCCGTCAAGCGCACGAGCGACCAGCATCGGCGCTTGCGATTCCGGCGGACGCTGGAGCTGACGGAACCGCCGATCAAGGCGTGGGCGACGTTTGTGGGCGTGGACCGCGTGACCGTGTATATGAACGGCACCCAACTCGGCGAGTCCGAGGACTGGTCCAGCCCGGTGACCTACAACATCATGCCGTACCTGCGGCCGGGCCAGAACACCATCGTGGCCGACGTGGAGTGTGTCTCGGACGCGCCGATTTCTTTCCTGTTCGAAGGCCAGATCGACCTGCGCTCGGGCGGATCCATCGTGATCGTGTCCGACGAATCGTGGGACGTGCAGGCCCCGCCAACGGAAGTGTGGTCGGGACTGGACTTTGAGCGTGACACCCCGTTGGTGACCTGGGAGCGGGGGCGGCCGCCGGTCGAGCCCTGGCGGCACATTCCGCTCCTGGGCGAGCCGGTTGCCTTTCCGCGCACGGTCGTCTACCGCCAGCGTCTGCCCGTTGGGTGCGTCGGCATCGGAATTCCAAACATCAAGGGAACCCACAAGGTGTACGTGGACGTGCGGGAACGAACCCCGGACATCCAGGGCATCTACAACATCACGACGGGCCGGCTACTCACGGTCGAGATCGAGGCGGCCGATTTCTCCAACGGCATTCTGGCGCCGCTGGCACTCTTCACGCGGCCTACAACGATTGCTCTGCAGCCATGGGCGAACTTCGGCTTCGGCTGGTTCTCCGGCACGGGCACGTACGAACGCAGCTTTGAGCTGACGGCAGAGCAGGCGAATTCGACAATCACGCTGGACTTAGGCGACGTGCGGCATCACGCCGAGGTCTTCGTCAACAACCGGCGGGTGGACGTCCGGCTCTGGTCGCCGTACCGCTTTGATTTGAGCGGCTTCGTGCAGACCGGGTCCAACAGCCTGCGGGTGCGGGTGAGCAATCTATACGCCAACGAAATGCGCTGGAAGCGGGACGAGACGAAGATGGGTAACCCGTGGCACCGCTACTGGCACGAGGACAACATCGAGGCGGAGTCCCTGGTTTCGGGTCTGCTCGGCCCGGTCCAGCTGCGCGTGAGCTAGCCGCCGCCTCCACCGGGCGGCGCCGCCTGGGGTTGCCCCAGGCCGGCGTAGTTGCGCACGAAGTTGTAGACGCGGCCCTTGTCGTAGGAGTCCAGGTGCTCGATGCGGCCCCAGGCCGTCAGCGCCACGGCCGTCTCGGCCGGCAGGCTGGCGTCCGGCTGCACGATCACGTCGTGCCCTTCAAACTCCGCCGCCAGTTGCTGCATCTCCGTGTTCAGGCCGGCGTCGCCGAAGTGGACGATCACGAAGCCCCGGGAGAGGTTGGCGACCTGGATTTCGTCCGGCAGGGTGTCGGTCCGGTAGCCGTGGCCGGCCAGCTGGGTCACGTGCGGGCCGGAGGTGGGTGGGTCGGTGGCGTAGGGCTCGTGCGGGTCATTGACGGAGTTAAGAATCGTGGCCGCCTGCTGGTCCGTCTCCTCGCCGGGGCCCGGCGGGCTGGCTTGGTTGAGACAGTACAAGTTGAGCGGGATAAAGAGGGCCATGACGGCCAGCATGTACAACCAGAATCCACGGCCCAGGCCGCCCTTTTGCTGATTGCCCTTACTACCCTTGCGCTGCTCGCGCTGCCTGCCCTTGTCGGATTTCGACGCGCGACTGCTCGTGCCTGCGGCGCTGGATTGGCCGCCAGCGGATTGGCGGCGGGTGCGGCGGCGGCGGCGCGATGCCATAGGGGGTCACCTGCGGATGAGTTGCCGCGAGTATAGGGAAGTTCGCGGTCAGTCTCGGTACTATTGCGCGTTCGCGCGCCCCGGGTTTTCGCCGCGTGAATCTTCACCTGTGCATCTGACGTCCGCCGCGTATCGAATCGGCCGCCGATCGGTCCTGGCAGCGGCGGCGCTTAGCCTTGCTGGGCTATTCGCGCGCCGGGCGGGCGCGCTGCCCGGGATCGGCAGCGTCACGGTCCGTCGCGTGGCGTTTGACTCGGCGCTTGGCCACAACATCGCTGATCTGTCCGTCAACCTCGACGGGGTTGCCCATGACGCCTCGCTGCTGACCTACTACACCGCCTCGGGCGGGCTTCGGCGGTGGGGCCACGCCGTTTCCGAACCAGCGATCGAAAACGGCCTGCTGGTCCAGTACTTCCAACGCGGCGTTATGGAGTGGTCCGGGGACTCTGCCGAGGTTGGACCCAGGCCTCGCCTGGTGTGGGAATTCATCGGCGGCGGCCTGGCGGGTAGCCCCGATCTCGGCGCCGAGCCGGGGACCTCGAATCCCCACGAAGGCACGGCCGTCGGTCCGTTCGGCCACGTCGTGTCGAACAGATCCGTCGAGGGCGACGAGATTGGGTTTCTGGACGCCTTTCTTGCGCTGGGTGGCGCTGAGGGACTTGGCTTCCCCAAGACCGAGGCCCGCCGGGACACTGGCGAGCCGGGCACCGTGATTGACCCGACCGCCGAACCAGGCACGATCCGGCAGTACTTTCAGGCTGGCGTACTGGAGTTTGCGCCGGGCCGTCCCGAACCGGTGCGCTTGCGGCTGAGCGGCGACGTGGTGCGGAATCGCGTGTACCCCGCGGGCCTCTGGACCATGATCCGAAGCTTCAGGTCCGCCGACCCGCTGGCTGTCGGCGACCGGGTCGAGCTGGAGCCCCTCCAACGCCACCTTGGTGTGGTGGCCACCGGCGTACCCCGCGCTGCGGCCGGCTTCACGATTGAATTGTTGCTGGATACGTCCGGCATCGGCTTGCCGGTCGCCCTGGCGTTTGGTCCTGACGATCGGCTCTACATCTCGATGTCGAGCAACGCGATTCTGACGCACTCGGGCGTCGCCGGGACCGAGGAGCCGGCTGTCTTTGCGGAGGGGCTCGATCCGCTGGGCGTGGACGAGCCGCGCGGCGTTGCCTTCCTTGGCGACGCGGTGTATGCCTCCGTGCGGCGGAAGATCATCCGACTGCGCGACACGAGCGGCACGGGGGCCGCGGATGAGTCCGTGGAGATCCTGACCGGCCTGCCGGAACGGGCCGAATTGTTCCACCGCAACAACGGCATTGAGGCGGGACCGGACGGCCAGCTGTACGTGGCCGTCGGCAGCACCAGCAACCACGGCGAAGTGCCGGACACCGAGCTCTCCGGCACGATCCTGCGCCTGGCGCCCGACGGGTCGCGCGTGGAGGTAGTGGCGCGTGGATTCAGGAATCCCTTTGACCTTGCGTTCGCACCGAATGGCGAACTCTTCTGCACCGACAACGCCCCCGACACTCCGGTGCGCACGGCCGACGACGCGCCGGATGAACTGAACCATGTCATTGAAGGCCGCGACTACGGGCATCCGATGTATTGGGACGAGCTTCCGCAGGATTCATCCATCGAGGCGCCGGTGGCCGCGCTACCGGCGCACGCCGCGGCTGCCGGCCTCGCCTTCTTCACCGGGCCGCAGGCGGGTGGATTCGAGGGTGATGTCCTGATCGCAACCTGGGGGCCCGGGCTGGGCCGCAGTTCGTACACCCACAACGTGCTGCGGGTAAGCCTGGAGCCTCACGGCGAGACCTACACCGGCGAAGTTCATCCGTTCGTGACCGGACTCGACCGCCCCACCGACGTCGTCATCGCGCCCGACGGCGCGGTAATCATCAGCGATCACGTGGGAAAGAAGATCTACAGGGTCTCGCGCAGCTAGGAGACTTCAGGCAGACACCGACGGCGCGTCGCACTCAAATCCGCGGGCGGATCCTCTCGCGCCCAGGCCGCCTGGAACCGTCACGAGCTAGGGTGCCGGCCGCCAGTTCAGCGCCCGCTCCAGGTTGGCGAGGTATTCGGTAAAGGCGCGGCGCCCTATCGGTGTGGCCTGGACCCAGGTGCGCGGCTTGGAGTCGACAAACTCCTTGGTCATGACCAGGTAGTCCGCCTCTTCGAGCTTGCGCAGATGGGTGGTCAGATTCCCGCCGGTCAGGTCCAGCGTCTGCTGGATGAACCCGTACGCCAACCGGTCCGAATCGGCCTGACCAACCACCATCGTCATGATCCGCAGGCGCGTCGACTGGTGAATGGTCTCGTCGAGAACTATGGGCTGGTCGGTCAACGGTTCTTGCTCCCGCGGATCCACAGCCATCCCAGTCCAACCACAACGAGCGTCCCCACGGCCGAAATTGCAGGCGCGGCGTCGCCCGCGAGGTGGCTGGATAGATAGAAGACCAGCGCAAAGCCCACTCCAACGGCCGCGATCACGGGGCGGTGCATGATGCCGAACAGGACGTAGCCCAGAGCCACGATGCCCACGGCAACTCGCGCGATCGTGATCCCGTCGACATCCGCCGTCCACAGGCCGGCCGCTGCTGGAATGACGAATGCCGCGCTTGCCACCGTCAGCCAGAAGAAAAACACCCGGATCCCCGCCCGCCGAGCCGCGGTACCCACAGCGTTCTCGTTGCTCGCGCGGTGCCCGAGGATGGCGCTGGACGCCACGCCGGCGGCTGTCAGCACGCCCCACAGCGGTCCGGGGAACCATGGTGTGGCCGTCGCAAACTCGGGCGCCAGGGTCGTGAGGGCGTATTGTCCGAGCAGGCCAAGGGCCACGACCGCGCCCCAAAGCAGCATGATCGATTCCATGCCGGCGACGTACATGGAACTCCGCGCCCGGTCCATGGTGTCGTGGATGTCGTTCCAACTGTCGTCGGGCTGAATTGCCGACGCCTCGCGCTTGGCGTTCTGCATGGCGGGCCTTTCCGGCGTGATCTGGGAGCGAGTGGGCCTAAGGTTTGTGATGCAAACTAGTTTATTGGACCAAGAGATTCCTTGCAACCGGTGGGCGTTACATCGCACATCGGAAATGTCGTCCACATGCCGTTACCCTGCGTTACACTTACGAAATCCGGGCGGCGCGTTCGACGCCTCCCTTCCGAGACGTAGCGGCCCGCGCAGGGCCGGCGAGATCGATACCACCGAATGGCTGTTACCTCACCCAAGCGCGAACTCCTCGACGAGCTTCGCTTGAACCCTGACGACACCGGCTCCGCGCCGGTGCAGATTGCGCTGCTCAGCGCCCGAATCGAAGAGCTCACCGAACATCTCAAGCAGCACAAGA
>JAPOXI010000046.1 GCA_026707185.1 Chloroflexota bacterium | reverse complement strand
CGCCGGCCAGGCGGCGGGTCGCCTGGCCCTCGGCATGGACGCGGGCTTCGACCGCGTCCAGGGCCGCCTGGCCGGCGCTGTTCTTCATCACGATGATCATCGGGCGGTCTCCTCAACGGTGCGGGGGTGGGGGTGTTTAGTCGGAGAAAGAAAAAAGCAGAGGCGGGGGGCCTCTGCTGCCGGCGTCTGCGGGTCGTTGGGTTACATGCGGTTACGACCCGGCTGCGCCGGCCCTGGAAACGCAAAATAGACGCCGCAAGCTGGGGCGTGAGCGTGAGTCATTCGTACTCGAACGCACATCATGCGAGGAGAGTGTGCGCAAGGTTTGGGCGGGCGTCAATAGAAGATGGCGGGCACAATAAAATGGTGGTGTGGGGCGTGGCGAGGATGGCGGTCGTTGAAGCGCACGGCCAGCATGAGGGGCGGAAACCTGCCGCGACCGGCGTCAGAGGCCGCGCTGGTGCAGTTGTGGCTGGATGCCGCGTCGCGCGTCGGTCCCATGCGCGATTCGCTGGGGCGCTCGATCGAGGTGGTGTACCCGGGCCGGCGGACGGGGCTGGCGGGACCGGACCTGCAGGACGCCATCGTCAGTATTGACGGCGGTCCGGCGCGGCGGGTGGACGTGGAAGTTCACCTGCACGAGGGGTCGTGGGAGGAGCACGGGCACCACGCTGACAGGCGCTATCAGGGTGAGCTGTTGCACCTGGTGTGGACCCCGGCGCGGGGAGGACGTGGGCGTCCACCGTCCATCCTGGCCGGGCAGGCGCTGGGCGATGGACCGGCGCGGCGACCACGGCGACCGCGCGCGGACGGGTGGCCGTGTTGGAAGGAAGGCCCTGGGCCGGCTGACGCTGCCGGGATTCGATCGGCGCTTCGAGCAGAGGGTGTCCGGCGGCAGGCGGAGCGGGCGACGGCGCTGGAGAGCGACATCGAGGCGCTGGGGGCGGACCAGGCGCTGTACCGGGCGATGATGCGAGCGCTGGGGTACAGCGCGAACACCAGGCAGTTCGAGGCGGTGGCGGAGGCGGCGCCGATCGAGCTGCTGAGCGCACTGGCGGGTCCGTCGCTGGGTGAGCGGCAGATGCGCGTCGAGGCGGAGCTGCTGGGGGCGGCGGGGTTGCTGCCGAGCCAACGAGGGCAACCGGCGGAGCATCCGCACGAGCGAGCGCTCGAGGAGGCCTGGGCAGGTGGGGCGCCGCGCCCGGCGCCTGCGGTCAAGGACTGGACGCTGGCGGCGGTGCGACCGCATAACCGACCGGCGCGGCGGCTGGCGGGGGCGGCCAGGCTGTTGGGCACGGCGCCGCTGGCGCGGCGTTCGCTGGCGGAGCGCGTGGCCGGACAGGTGCTGGCCGCGCATGCGAGCGAGCGCGGCGGGGACCTGGTGGGGTGGTTCGAGGTGAAGGTGGGGCCGGAAGACTTCTGGGTGCGGCACCTGGACGTGGGGCGGCCGGCGGCGCGTCCGTCGCCGGCGCTTATCGGGCGCGGGCGGAGCCTGGAACTGCTGGTGAACGCGGTGCTGCCGTTCGCGGCGGCATTCGGGGGCTGGACGGGCCGTCCCGAGTTCGTGACGGCCGCGGACGCGGCGCTGGCGGGCCTGGGATCGGTTGGCTGGAACCGGCACACGCGCTATATGGCTGACACATTGCGGCTGGAGCGGCGGGGGCTGGGATCGGCGCTGGCGCAACAGGGGTTGCTACGGATTTACCGCCGCTGGTGCCGGGAGAAGCACTGCGGCGAATGCCCCGCGGCGAACCCAGCCGTGGCCACCCCGGCAGGTGCGGGCATCCGCGAATAGCTCGGCGCCGGCATTGCCGGGTTGAGGAAGCTTGCGAGGTGTGTTGGCGGGCGGATTCCGAGATGATACTGACTGGAACTAAGTAAGATTACTTGACAGTGACTCGCTCAATATCTACCATCGTGCCTGATATGACTGAATCGATGCATCCCGAAGCTGAAATCGACGGCGCGGAGGCGCGCGCGAGCGGCGCTGCCGCGCCGCGCCGAACAGTGGTTTCGGTGCGGCCCGAGTCGACGCGCCTGCCGGTGGTGCCGTTGCCGGACTGGGTGGCGTATCCGGAGCTGACGATGCCGCTGCACGCCAGCCGCGCCGAGTCCGTGGACGCGCTGGCGGCGGCGGCCGCGAGCGGGGACATGGTGGTGGTGCTGACGCAGCGCCGCGCGCGCAAGACGGTGGATCCGCAGCAGCTGTGCACGGTGGGCACGGCGGCCAGGGTGATTCGGCGGCTGCGGATGCCGGACGGCGGGGTGCAGGTGTTGCTGGAAGGCCAGTTCCGCGCCGCGGTGGACGACGTGTCGCCGGCCGGGGAGCACTACGAAGCCCAGGTGACGCCGCTGGCGGTGGAACACCGCCCGTCGCTGGAACTGGAGGCGCTGCGGCGGGTGGTGGTGGCCCACGTGGAAGCGGTGGCGGAGGAGACCAGCATGTTCGCGCCGGAGACGGTGGCCATGACGCGGCGCGCCGCCGATCCCGGCTGGCTGGCGGACTACGTGGCGTTTTCGTCGGACATGTCGCCGCACGAGCGACAGACGGTGCTGGAGACGCTGGACCTGACCGAGCGGCTGCACTTCGTGGCGCGCTACCTGGCCAAGCAGGTCGAGATCCTGAACATTCGCAACAAGATCCAGGGCGAGATCCAGGACGGCATCGAGAAGGTGCAGCGCGACTACTACCTGCGCGAGCAACTGCGGGCGATCCAGCGCGAGCTGGGCATGACCAGCCCGCAGACCGACGACGCGCAGGATCTGAGCGATCGCGTGGACGCCTCCGATCTGCCGGATGACGTGGCGACGAAGGCCCGGCAGGAGATCTCGCGTCTGGACGCGACGCCGCCGACCTCGCCCGAGGTGGGCGTGATCCGCAGCTACCTGGACTGGCTGCTGACGCTGCCGTGGGCGCACGAGACGCGCGATCACCGGAGCCTGGCGCGGGCGCGCCGGGTGCTGGACCGCGACCACTACGGGCTGGAGAAGGCCAAGGAACGGGTGTTGGAGTTCCTGGCGGTGCGCGCGATTTCCTCGAAGTTTCGGACGCCGATCGTGTGCTTCGTGGGTCCGCCGGGGGTTGGCAAGACGAGCCTGGGACGCTCGATCGCACGGGCGTTGGGCCGCGAGTTCGTGCGCATCTCGCTGGGCGGGGTGCGCGACGAGGCGGAGATCCGCGGGCACCGGCGCACCTACGTGGGGGCGCTGCCGGGCCGGATCATCCAGGCGCTGCGGCGGGCGGGCTCGCGAAATCCGGTGATGCTGCTGGACGAGATCGACAAGATCGGCCGCGACTTCCGGGGCGACCCGTCGTCGGCGTTGCTGGAGGTGCTGGACCCGGAGTACAACCACAGCTTCTCGGACCACTACCTGGAGGTGCCGTTCGACCTGTCGCGGGTGCTGTTCGTGACGACCGCGAACACGGCCGAGGACATTCCGCCGGTGCTGCGCGACCGGATGGAAGTCATTGAGCTGAGCGGCTACACGGAAGACGAGAAGGTGCGGATTGCACAGGGATTCCTGCTGCCGCGGCAGATTCGGAACCACGGCCTGCGGAAGGCCGGCGTGACGTTCACGGACCGGGCGGTGCGCGAGGTGATCCGGCATTACACGCGCGAGGCGGGGGTGCGGAACCTGGAGCGCGAGCTGGCGGCCGTGTGCCGCAAGCTGGCCCGACGTATTGCGGGCAACAACCGGACCGCGGCGCGGGTGACGCCGCGGCGCGTGCGGACAGCCCTGGGTCCGGCGAAGTTTCTGCCCGAGGACGAGTCCCGTACGCCGGAAATCGGGGTGGCGACCGGCCTGGCGGTGACGCCGGTGGGCGGCGAGGTGCTGGACGTGGAGGCCGCCTGGATTGCCGGCGCCGGCAAGGTGCGATTGACCGGGCAGCTGGGTGACGTGATGAGCGAGTCGGCGCGCGCCGCGCTGTCCTACGCGCGGGCGCGCACGGGGACGCTGGGCGTAGATCCCGAGCTGTTTGCCCGGCGCGACCTGCACGTGCACGTGCCGGCCGGCGGGGTGCCGAAGGACGGGCCGTCGGCCGGGATCACGATGGGCGCGGCGATCATTTCGGCCATGACCGGGCGCCGGGTGCGGCGCGAGATTGCGATGACCGGCGAAGTGACCCTGCGAGGGCGGGTGCTGCCCATCGGCGGGCTGAAGGAGAAGGTACTGGCGGCGCATCGGGCCGGCCTGCACACGGTGATCGCGCCCGAGGAGAACCGACCGGACCTGGACGACATTCCCGCGCGGGTGCGCAAGCAGATGCGCTTCGTGTGGGTCAACGACATGGATACCGTGCTTTCGACCGTACTGATGAACGAAACCGCGGCGCTGGGTCACAAGGGACCGGCGGCCGCGTCCGGACCAGCCTAGGAGGCAGCCGATGGCGAGCAAGATCATTGGGATTGACCTGGGGACGACGAACTCGGTCGTCGCCGTGATGGAGGGTGGCGACCCGAACGTGGTCACCAACTCCGAGGGCAGCCGCCTGACGCCGTCCGTGGTGGCCTTCGGCAAGGGCGGGCAGCGCCTGGTCGGGCAACTGGCCCGGCGGCAGGCGGTGATGAATCCCAAGAACACGATCAACTCGGCGAAGCGGTTCGTCGGCCGCCGGCTGACGGAGGTGGGCGACGAGTCGGCCGCGGTGACGTTTGACGTGACCGAAGGCCGCGCGGGCGAGGTGTTGATCAAGATCCCGGAGAGCGGCCGGGAAGTGACGCCGGAAGAGATTTCGGCGGTGGTGTTGCAGAAGCTGAAGGCCGACGCGGAGAAGTACCTGGGCGAAGACGTGAGCGACGCGGTGATCACGGTGCCGGCGTACTTCAACGACTCGCAGCGCCAGTCGACGCGCAACGCCGGGGAGATTGCCGGCCTGAACGTCCGGCGCATCATCAACGAGCCCACGGCGGCGGCGCTGGCGTACGGCCTGGACAAGCGGGGCGCCGAGACGATCCTGGTCTGGGACCTGGGCGGCGGCACCTTTGACGTGACCATCCTGGAGGTGGGCGACGGGGTGTTCGAGGTCAAGGCCACCAACGGGGACACGCACCTGGGCGGCGACGACTATGACCGCCGGGTGGTGGATCACGTGGCCGAGGATTTCCTGCGCAGCGAGGGCATCGACCTGCGCAAGGACCCGCAGGCGTTGCAGCGGCTGATCGAGGCGTCCGAGAAGGCCAAGCAGGAGCTGTCGTCGGTCCCGCAGACGCAGATCAGCCTGCCGTTCATCACGGCGGACCAGACGGGGCCCAAGCACCTGGACCTGGCGCTGACGCGGGCGGAGTTCGAACGGCTGACGCAGGACCTGACGCAGCGCTGCGTGGAGCCGTTCCGCCGCGCGCTGGGCGACGCGGGCATCCGGGCCTCGGAAATCAACGAGGTGGTGCTGGTCGGCGGCTCGACGCGCATGCCGGCCGTGCAGGCGCTGGTGCGCGAGTTGACGGGCAAGGAGCCGAACCAGGGCGTGAATCCCGACGAAGTGGTGGCGATTGGCGCCGGGATCCAGGGCGGCGTGCTGGCCGGCGAGGTGGAGGACGTGGTGCTGCTGGACGTGACGCCGCTGTCGCTGGGCGTGGAGACGCTGGGCGGCGTGCTGACGGCGCTGATACCGCGCAACACGACGATTCCGACCAGCAAGTCGGAGATCTTTTCGACGGCCGACGACGGGCAGACGGCGGTGGACATCCACGTGTTGCAGGGCGAGCGGCCGATGGCGCGCGACAACACGACGCTGGGGCGGTTCCGGCTGGAGGGCATCCCGTCGGCGCCGCGCGGGGTGCCGCAGATCGAGGTGACGTTCGACATCGACGCGAACGGCATCGTGAACGTCTCGGCCAAGGACCTGGCGACGGCGAAGGAGCAGCGCATCACGATCACGGCCAGCACGAACCTCTCCGACGAGCAGGTGGAGGCGCTGGTTCAGGAGGCCGAGTCGCACGCCGACGAGGACCGCCGGCAGCTCGAAGAGGCTGAACTTCGCAATAACGCCGACAGCCTGGGGTACCAGACCGAGCGCCTGATCAGCGAGAACGGCGACAAGATCGAGGCGGACGATCGACAGGCGGCCGAGCGGGCTATCGCCGATGTGCGCAAGGCCCTGGAAGGCGAGGACCTGGAGGCGATTCGCAGCGCAGTGGCGGTGTTGCAGACCGCGGCCCAGAAGCTGGGCGAGCAGATGTACCAGGCGGCGCCGGGCGCGGACGGCGCGGACCCGACGCCCGCGGCGGGCGAGGCTCCGGCGGACGACGACGTGGTCGACGCGGAGTTCGAGGCCGCGGACGAGAAGTAGCGCCGCATGAACGCCGACGGACATGACCGCGACGCGGGTGCCGGCTCCGAGCGTGACGTGGAGCTGGCGGCCGAGGTGGCGGCGCTCAACGACCAGCTGCTGCGGCAGCGCGCCGAAATGGAAAACTTTCGCAAGCGGGTGAACCGCACGACGGACGATCTGATCCAGCAGGCCAAGTCGTCCTTGCTGGGCGACATCCTGAGCGTGGCGGACGACCTGGACCGGACGCTGGCGGCGCTGGATTCCGGGTCGGACCCGCGGAGCGCGCGGGAGGGCGTGCAGCTGACGCGCAACCGGCTGGAGGCGCTGCTGCAGGCCCGCGGCGTCCGGGTGATCGACACGGACGGGGTTTTCGACCCGCGCTGGCACGAGGCCGTGGCCGCGCGGCCCAACGCCGACGTGCCGGCGGGCACCATTACGGCCGAAGTCCAGGCGGGCTACCGCTGGGGCGACGACGTGCTGCGGGCGGCGCGCGTGGAAGTGGCCGTGGCGGACGACGGGATGTAGGTGTCGCGCGTGGAATACAAGGACTACTACCAGACCCTGGGTGTTCCACGGAGCGCGTCGCCGGACGACATCAAGTCGGCGTACCGGCGGCTGGCGCGGCGCTATCACCCGGACGTCAACCCGGACGACCCGGCGGCGGAGGCGCGATTCAAGGAAGTCAACGAGGCGCACGAGGTGCTGAGCGACCCCACGAAGCGGCAGCAGTACGACCGGTTCGGCTCGAACTGGCGACGCACGGGCTCGTTCGATGAGGCGTTTCGGCAGAGCGGCGCGCGGATGGACGGGTTCGGCGATTTTTTTGGCGGCGGGGCATCGGGATTCAGCGACTTTTTCGAGGCGCTGTTCGGCGGTCGCGCGCGGCCGCAGCGGCCGCAGCAGGCGAACGTGGAGGAGACGGTGCAGGTGAGCCTGTCGGAGGTGCTGCACGGCGGGCGGCGGGCGCTGACCATGCGGGTGCCAGCGCCGGACGGTGGCGTGCGGCAGCGGCGGATTGACGTGACGATTCCGCGCGGAGTGCGCGACGGGCAGCGCCTGCGGGTGGCCGGCGAGGGGGCGGTGCGGGCCGACGGGTCGCGCGGCGACCTGTTGCTGCGAATCCAGGTCGCCGATGATGCCGGCTTCCAACGGCAGGGCGACGATCTGACGACGGAGATTTCGATCGGACTGACCGAGGCGGTGCTGGGAACGCAGGCGGAGGTGCCGACGCCGTCGGGATCGCCACTGACGGTGCGGGTGCCGCCGGAAACGCAGCATGGCGCCCGGTTGCGGCTGCGCGGGCAGGGGTTACCGCGGGCGGGCGGCCAGGGACGCGGCGACATGCTGGTTCGGATCGGCGTGCGGCTGCCACGCAATCTGAGTTCGCGCGAGCGGGATCTCTTCAAGGAGCTGGCGCGGATACGCGGCGAGGTTCCGACGCCGACGGCGGTGAACTGAGGTGGTGTTCGACAGCGACCGCAGCGAACGACGGCGCCGCGGCAATCTGCGCTCGCGGCCGGCGTACTTCATCGGGGTGGTGGCCGAGATTACGGAGGTGCATCCGCAGACGTTGCGCCACTACGAACGCATCGGCCTGGTCACGCCGGGCCGGTCGCCCGGCAACGTGCGGATGTTCTCGCAGGAGGATATCGAGCGCGTGCAACTGATCCAGCGGCTGACCTCGGAGTTGGGCGTCAACCTGGCCGGGGTGGAAGTGGTGCTGAACATGCGTGATCGATATCAGCGGCAGGCGGACGAGTATCAGCGAAACCTGCAGGAACTGGAGCAGCGCTACGAGGCTGAGATTCAACGCTTACGGAGCGCGCTGCAGCGAGCGACCAGGGAGCCCGGGGCCGGGCGCTATCCCGACAGTCGGCCACCGCGATGATGAATTTCGAGAAATTCACGGAGAAGGCGCAGGAGACGATCCAGACGGCGCAGTCGATCATGCTGGAGAGCAGCCACAACCAGCTGGACGCCGATCACATCCTGATGGCGCTGCTGGACCAGAATGACTCGCTGGCGGTGCGCATCCTGCAGCGGCTGCGGGTCTCGCCGGACCTGGCACGGGGCGAGGCCAAGCGGGCCCTGGGCGCGAAGCCGCGGGTGACGTCGGACCAGGCGAACGGCCCGATTGCGCAGGGTCAGATGTTCGTGACGCCGCAGACGGTGGCGATCATCCAGGCGGCGGGCGAAGAAGCGGACCGGCTGGACGACGAGTACGTGGGCAACGAGCACCTGCTGCTGGCGCTGACGAAGTCACAGGACACGCAGGCCGGGCGGATTCTGCGATCGATCGGGATCGACGCGGAAAGCGTGTACCGGGCGCTGCGCGAGATTCGCGGCGCCCAGCGCTCGTCCACGCCGAGCGCGGAGAGCCGCTACGAAGTCCTCGAGAAGTACAGCGTGAACCTGACGGACCTGGCGAGCGCGGGCCGGCTGGATCCGGTGATCGGGCGCTCGGGCGAGATCCGGCGGGTGATCCAAGTGCTGGCGCGGCGCACGAAGAACAACCCGGCGCTGATCGGGGAGCCGGGGGTGGGCAAGACGGCCATCGTGGAGGGCCTGGCGCAGCGGATTGCCAGCGGCGACGTGCCGGAATTGCTGCGGGGACGCGAGGTGCTGGCCATCGACATGGGGGCGATGCTGGCGGGCGCCAAGTTCCGGGGCGAATTCGAGGAGCGGCTGAAGGCGGTGATCAACGAAGTTCGCGCGTCGGAAGGCCAGATCATCCTGTTCTTCGACGAGTTGCACCAGGCCGTGGGCGCGGGCGGGGCCGAGGGGGCGATCGACGCCGCCACGATGCTGAAGCCAGCGCTGTCGCGCGGCGAACTGCAGGCGATCGGCGCGACCACGCTGGACGAGTACCGGCAGCACGTGGAGAAGGACAAGGCCCTGGCGCGACGCTTCCAGTCCGTCCACATCGAGGCGCCGAGCATCGAGGAGACGGTGCAGGTGCTGGAAGGCGTGCGCGACCGCTACGAGGCGCACCACGGCCTGACGATCAGCGACGCGGCGCTCAAGTCGGCGGTGGATCTATCGGAGCGCTACCTGACCGAGCGATTTCTGCCGGACAAGGCCATCGACCTAATCGACGAAGCGGCGGCGAAGGTTCGGGTGGATATCTTCGATGCGCCGCCCGAGCTGCGGCAGGCCATGAAGGTGATCGAGGACCTGAAGGCCGAGGAAGAGGCGGCCTGGCGCAAGCGCGACTACGAACGCGCGGCCAACCTGAAGTCCGAAGTCCTGCAGAACGAGGCGCAGCTGGAATCGGCCCGCAAGAAGTGGCTGGCCGAGGAGGACCTGACGGAGACGGTGGGCGCGGACGACGTGGCCGAGGTGGTGTCAAGCATTACCGGCGTGCCGGTGGCCCGAATGTTCGAGGAGGAGGCGGAGCGGCTGCTGGGCATGGAGACGGCGCTGCACCGCCGCCTGATCAACCAGGATGAGGCGGTGTCGGCGGTGGCCGACGCGATTCGACGCTCGCGCAGCGGCATCGGCGATCCGTCGCGGCCCATGGGATCGTTCATTTTCCTGGGGCCGACCGGGGTGGGGAAGACGGAACTGGCGCGAGCGCTGGCGGAGTTCATGTTTGACGATGAAGCCGCCCTGCTGCGCGTGGACATGTCGGAATACGGCGAGCGGCACGCGGTGAGCCGGCTGATCGGCGCGCCGCCGGGGTACGTGGGCTACGACGACGCTTCGCAACTCACGGAGCGGGTGCGCCGACGCCCGTACCAGGTGGTGCTCTTCGACGAGATCGAGAAGGCCCACCCCGAGGTGTTCAACGTGCTGTTGCAAGTGTTGGACGACGGACGGCTGACCGATGGGCACGGCCGCCAGGTCAACTTCTCCAACACGATCATCATCATGACGTCGAACGTGGGGGCGCAGCACATCCGGCGGGAGAATCAGCTCGGGTTCGGCGTGCCGTCCGGCGACGACGCGGCGTCCGAGGCGCGGGACTATCGCGAGATGCGGTCTCGCCTGATGACCGACCTGCGCCGAAGGTTCCGGCCGGAGTTCCTTAACCGGATTGACGAGATCATCATCTTTCACTCGCTGACACAGCCGCAGTTGCGGCAGATCGTGGACCTGATGGCGGCGCAACTGGCCCGGCGACTTGCCGATCAGCGGATCGACGTGGAGCTGACGACGGCGGCGAAGGACCGGGTTCTGGCGATGGGCTGGGACTCGAACTACGGGGCGCGTCCGCTGCGCCGCACGATGCAGCGTGAGATCGAAAACGTGATCGCGCGCATGTTGCTGCGCCACGAGTGTGGCGCGGGCAGCACCGTGCGAGTGGACGTGGCGGCCGGTGAGTTCACGTTCGAGGCGGTGGCGGCGGACGTCGCGATGGATTTGCCGTCCACGTCCGAGGCGGAGGCAGCGGTGGCAGGATAGGCCGGGGGCGGCGAAGGCGGTCGGGCGACAGGACCGGGAGGTCTTATGAGACGCGCTGCCTACCACGGTCTCGGGGCGGGCAGCGCGGTCGGGCGGAGACGGTTGCTTGCCAGGGTTCCGATGGCGGGGCACGATTCGCCGATTCGACGCTTCGAGGGCTCCCGATGGCGTACACGGCGCTGGAACGTCTGAACCGCGATGAGATTGGCGCACGTGCGCCGCAGGCCGTGGCGATCATGCCCACGGCCGCGATCGAGCAGCACGGCCCGCACAACCCGATCGGACTGGACACGATGTGCTGCATGGCCGTGGCGCGCGGCGCGGCGGAGGCGGCGGGCGACCTGGACGTGATCGTGAGCCCGCCGCTGCACTTTGGAAGTTCAGATCACCATCGACCGTTTCCGGGCGTGATGACGCTGCGCAGCAGCACGTTCAGCCTTGTGCTCCTGGAACTCCTGGAGAGCCTGACGTTGTCCGGATTCCGGCGCATCCTGATTCTGAACGGGCACGGCGGCAACATCCTGCTGATCCAGCAGGCGGCGCGCGACTTCGTGCTGGAGCATCCGGACGTGCGGGTGGCGGCGGGGGCCTATTGGGACATCGCACGCCCACGACTGGAGGCGGTGCAAGCCAGCCGGCAGGTGCACGTGCCCGGGCACGGCGGAGACTTCGAGACGTCGTTGATGCTGCACCTGGATCCGGACCTGGTGCTGGACGAGCTGCTGCCGATCGAGCACGCGGACCGGGACGATCCGCGCAGTTCCGGGTGGCCGAAGCTGGGGATGTCGACGATGGGCGGGTCGGTGAATGTGGCGGACGTGGTGTACATGTCGTTTCCGGGCGCCCGCATTACCGGGCTGAGCGACGACGCACGGGCCGCCACGGCGGAGCTGGGACGGCAGTACTACGAGATTGCCGTGGAGGAAGTGGCCGAGCTGCTTCGGATCATTTCGGCGTGAGTCCGGCGCGGGGTCCGGCGCCCTTCACTCGCACCTGAGCGCCGGACGCCATGGCGAGGTCCACGCACCGCAACATCATCGGCGTCGGGGGCGTGGTGCGCATGGGCGACGGCATCCTGCAGGTGCGGCTGACGTACAGCGATATCAAGGGCCGGTTCATGTTCCCGGGCGGGAAAGTTGACCCGGGGGAGTCGCTGGAAGCGGCGCTGGTTCGCGAGGTGGAGGAAGAAGCCGGGGTTGTCACCGAGCCGGAGGTCCTGGTCGCGGTTCGGCATCGCGTTGATGCGGACGAGCTGAACACCTACCTGGTGTTCAGCATGCGTCATGTGCGCGGCGAGCCGCGCCCGAACGGGCGCGAGACGGACGCGGTGGCGGTGGTGGACGCCGAACGGTTGCGGACGCAGCCCGGGCAGTTCGCCTCGCTGGTGCCGGCGGTGGCGCTGCCGGTGCTCGAGGGATCGGCGGAGGGGCTGACTCGGCAGGGCTACCTGCCGGCGCACGGCCGCTATTCGTCGGAAACGTTTCAGCTGTACGCGGCGCCCAGAATCGACGAGGACTAGAAGCGGTCGGCGCTCCAGTACATGAAGGGCGAATTGGGAAAGAGGCGGCGGAGGTAGACGTCAACGTGCGGCGGAATGTCGATGGCGTCCAACGCCTCGTAGCCGCCGGGTGCGCCGAGGTATAAGTCCAGGAACTGCCCGCTGGTCAGCTCGACCGCGGGTTCGTTTCCAACGGGGTCACCGATGACGACGTTGGCGAGGGGGGTTTCGACCCGGGCGGCTTCGCCATCGACGCTGAGAACGAAGGTGGGGCCCGGCAGGGGGGCGGCGCGGCGGCGACGCCGGATGAGTTCGGGAATCACGCTCTCCAGGGCGCCGCGCAGCGAATTGAGCCTGACCATGTAGTGACTGGCGGGCTTGAGGCTGCCGCTGGCCCGCTTGCGCAACAGGTCGAACAGCTCGGACGCGGGGTGAAGTTCGCCGGTCAGGCGGCTGACGCCGCGGGCGGATGCGCGGTCCCGCCAGATGCTGATCAGGGGAATCGCCAGATCCTCGTATTGGACGCCGCCGTCGAGAATCTCCAGCTCGTCGTCGGACAGGGCGGTGATGGCGTAGGCGACCACGGTGCGAACCTGCACGAGCACGTCGAAAAAGACCTGTGTTTGCGGCGCGATGCGCGGCAACCAATCCATCAGGGCGAGCCAATAGGCCTCGCTGCGGTCGAGCGGGCCGATCCGGTCGGACGCGATGTCCTGGTAGATGCCGGCCACGGCGGGCAGGTCGCTCGCCTCGAAGTCGCGGACGACGTAGCCGCCGGCCCACTCAATGTCTCCGCCGGGGAACTCGGCTTCGAGCCGGGCGGTTGCCATTGGGTGCCAGCCGCGTCGCGCGTAGACCGTGGGGGATCCGGTGGAGAGCAGCGACAGCGGCTGGCCGTCGGCCCGCATGCGCTCGACGGCGGCGTCGAGCAGCCGGCCGGCGTATCCCTGGTTGCGATGCGCCGGGTCCACGCCGACGTCGGCAATGCCGCCGAAGCGCACCCGGGATACGCCGTAGTGCATGGTGCGGTCGGCGATCCACAGATGACCGACGACGGCGCCATCGGCCTCGGCGACGAGACTCTGCGACACGTCCCAGGCCGGGTCGGCGCTCTGGTGCCGTTCAAAGTAGTCACGAGGCGTGTCGGGGAATGCCCGGTCGGTGACGTCCAGGGCGTCGTCGCGCCGATTCGAGGTCAAGGGGCAGACAGTGGGGTTCATAGGCAAAGGGTTGGTGCGTAACGGGCACGTAAAAGCGGCCCGACGCGCTGGCGTCCGGGCCGGTAGGGAATATAGCAGAAGGGGACGGCGCAGCGGGGATAGACTCGGACCATCACCCAGGCCGCCGCCGGGAGTCCCAGCATGCCGTGGATCGAGCCAGTTGGCCGAGGCCGTGGCGCCTGGCGGTCGGCGAGCGCGACCGGGTGACCGCGCGCCGGCGCTGGCGGGCGCGGGTCACTCTGCGCGGCGTGCTGTTCGCGCTATTGGGCGTATTGGCGCTGTCGGTTGCCGGGTTGCTGCTGGTGCTGCTTACCACGCAACCGGCGCCACCGGGACCGCCGGCCGATTCCGACCGCAGGCCCGCGTCGTCAACCGCGGACCGATCGCAGCTGCTGAGCGAAGCGGCGGTGCCCGACGCCGCGGGAGGGTCTCCCGAGCTGCTGGTGCGGCTGCCGCCGCCGCCGCGGCCGGCGCGGATGCAGGCCCTGGAGCGGCTTCCGAGCACTATGGTCGGCGATCCGGAGCTGCGATCGTTCTTGCGAGAGACGGATCGCGCGATCGCGGCACTAGACCCGGCCACGGGTTATCTGGCGATGTTGGCGACGCAAGCTCTGCGCGACGAGACGTCGAGGTTGCGGGTCGTGGCGGAGAGCGGTGGATCGGCCTCCGCGCTGGCCGCCCTCCGCCCGATTCGCTCGGCGCCGGAATTACCCGCCGACGCGCAGACGCTGGCGCTGCTCCTGCGGTCAATCCTGTTGACCAGCGCGGGCGGACAGCAGGGCCTGCTGAACAGCATCGCCGGACAGCCGGCAATCACCGAGCGCATTCAGGATGCCAGGGAAGCGCGGGCGCTGGGCCGCTTTATCGAAGTACACGATGCGCTGGCGTTTGGCGCCGAGCTGCGGAACCACGTGGTGCTGTCGGCGGCGATTGACCGACCCTAGCCGGCGGCCGGCTCGACTTCGGGTAGTTGCCAGGCCTCGATTGTGCGCTCGGCGTTTGCCGTCAGGAGGAGGTTGGCGCCAGGCGCGGCGGTGACCGCGCGAATCTCGGACGAGGTCACGAGCTGACCAAGCCGCGTTCCGTCGGCGCGAAGCACGGCCAGGGCACGCTCGGAGGTCTGGGCGATCACGTAGGCGTCGGTGACGAGCAGTCGCTCGACGGCGAGCCCGGGTATCTGCCACACCTCGGTCCCAGTAATGCTAAAGGCCCCCAGCCCGCTGGGGCCGGCCAGCACGATGGTGTCGGCGGCGGGCATGCGAGCCGCAGCGGACGAGGGATAGCCGATCTGTCCCACGAGATCGCCGCTGGAGCTGTCGAAGATCTGGGAACTGCGGTTGGTGACGGCAATGGTGTGTTCGCCGGATTGGGTAAAGAGCACGCGATGTAGCTGGCCGTCGACGCCGAAGCGCTGGTCCAGGTTTCCAGCGGGCGTGATGAGGACGATCTGGTTCTCGCCCTGGCTGGACGATGCGACGGCGACGGTGCCGGTGTGCGGGTTGAGGACGACGTCGGTCGCGCTGATATAGGCCTGCGTGGGTCCCCAGCGTTGGCCGCCGCGATCAAACGCGAAGACGTGCCCGACGCCGCTGGCGTTGGTGGAGCGCGCGACGAGCCAGCCGCCGTCCGGCGCAAAGACGACGTCCTCGAGCAGCTGGTTATCCGGACGTGCCGGCGACCGCCAAACCGGCTTGCCGAAGGTATCGAGCAGCAGCAGATCGAAGCCGTGCGCGGCCATCAGCGCTCCGTCGTTCGAAACAGCCGCGCGCGACAGCGGGATTCGCAGATCGCGCGACCAGCGGGATTCGCCGTCAGGTCCGAAGGCCTGGACCGTGCCGTTGCGGGCGATGGCGATCACGAGCTCCCCCTGGTCGGAGGCGGCGAGGCCCGTGATGTCGAACTCGGTGCGAGCCAGCCAGGCCCGTTCCGTCCAGCGGCCGGCAATGGGTGACTGGACGTCGCTTAAGGTGAAGGCGAGGTCGACGACGTCTTCGATGCGGGTTGCAAAGCCGGCGAGCTGCCACTCTCGAGCGGCGGCGTCGGCTTCGTCGGGGGTGGGATAGCGCCCCGCCTCCACCCAGCGTCGGTAGACGCGGGACATGCGGATCGTGGGCAGGCGCTGCCCAATCCGGGCCCGAGCCTCGGCTTCATCGGCGAAGGGTCCGACAAGCACGGCGAGCATCGGGACGCGACGGGCCTCAATGTGAAACGCGCCGAGCTCGCTGATCGACTGCAGCAGCCAGTCCCTGGTTCGCCCAGGTCCAATGGCCTGGGCGAAGTCGCCGATGGCGGCGCGCGCGCGCTTTTGCAGGGTGATGACGTGCACGAGCCGGTCGGGTTCCTCGAGTTCGTCGTAGGCGCGCACTGTCGGAATGATCTCGACGAGCGCGTCGACGGCCGTCACAAGGTGCTGGTGAGCAGCGATTGCGGACTGTGGGGGATCAAGGGGAACGAGGGCCTGTCCGAGCGAGCCAATCGTCTCGAACCGAGCCTCGGCGGCGGCCGAAAATTGATCCGGCGTCTGCGAAGCCTCGCCCAGTTCCCGGATATTGAGCTCGAATGTTCGGACTATCTCAAGCGCGCCGGTGGCGACCTTGAGGGCGGGCTCCCAGTAGGGTCGCGCCGTGAACTGCCGCGCGCGAGGACTCGGTTCTCCGCAGGCGGCGAACAGCGTGGCCACGACGGACGCACCAAGCATGGCCCGCCGCGAGAGACCGGTGCGCCGCGGCGCCGGCATGATTTCGTCAGGCGGAGGCGTCGGCGACCGCCGCGCCCCGCAGCGACCAGGGCGTGGCCGCCGTGATCCTGACCGCCCGTGTATCGCCTGTGCCGATCTCGGGCCGATCCGGGGTAAAGACCAGCTTGTTGGTGCGGGTTCGGCCCCTCCATCGCGGGCCGTCCTGTCCGCCCTTGCCGGGGGTCAACTCTTCGAAGAGTACTTCGGGCACGGTGCCCAGGTAGGTGCGGTTGATGTCCTCGGCAATGACGGTCTGCTCACGCTCGATGCGATGCAGACGCCGCAGTTTTTCGGCCGGCGGGACGTCATCCGGCCATTCGGCGGCCACGGTGCCCTGCCGGGGCGAGAACGCGGCGACGTGGACCTGATCGAAGCGCAGGTCGCGGACCAGCTGCAGCGACTCTTCGAAGTGCACGTCCCGCTCGCCGCAGAAGCCGACGATGATGTCGGTGGTGAGCGCGACGCCCGGAACGGTGGCCCGCAGCATGGCAATCGTGTCGCGATAGAACCCCGAGCTATATCCGCGCGCCATGCGCCGGAGGATCCAGTCGTCGCCTGACTGCACGGGAAGATTGATCTCTTCGCAGACGCCGGGAATGTCGCGCATGGCCTCCGCCAGCGTGCGCGTCATGTAGCGGGGGTGGGCGGTGGTGAAACGAATCCGCTCAATGCCCTCGACGGCGTCGACGGCGTGCAGCACGTCGGGCAGGGCGGTGCCGTCAAGATCGAAGCCGTAGGCATTCACGATCTGGCCGAGCAGGATGATCTCACGGGCGCCCTCGTCGCGGAAGCGGCGGACTTCGTCGAGAATCTCGGGCACTGGGCGACTGCGCTGGGCGCCGCGGCGAAACGGCACGATGCAGTAGGTGCAGCGTTTGTCACAGCCGTAGATCACGTTGACGAAGCGGGAGACCGCCCCGGCGCCGGCCGCCGGCTGCGCCTCAATGTCCTCGTAGGCCGGGGCATCGGCCGGCGCCGAACGGGCCAGACGCGCCAGGAGAGGCTCGGCGTTCAACGTGTCGAACAGGACGTCCACGGGATCGAGGTGCGGCTCCAGTTCGTCCTCGTCCGCGTGGACCGTGCAACCGGTGAGGCCGACGACGAGGTGCGGCCTTGTCTTCTTAAGTCCCTTGAGCATGCCGAGCATGCCCCAGACTTTGCGGTCGGCGTTGTCACGAACGGCGCAGCCGTTGACGACGACCGCGGTGGCGTCGGCCAAGGTGTCGGCGTGGGCATGGCCGGCCCGCCGGAGCTCGCGCTGAATCCGTTCGCCATCGGCGCGATTCATCTGGCAACCAATGGTCCAGATAAATACTCGGTGCGCGGGGCGAAGTGTGGACGGCATGGAGCGAATGCGACCTCGGACGCCGGTGACTGGCCGAAATGCCACGCTGGTATGATAGCCCTCCGGGGTACGCGCACCGGATACGCATCCTGGACGGTGAATTTCTGCGCTCCCGCTTCGAGTTTTTTCTCCGCCCCGCCGTAATCGCCTTTCTGAGCCTGGCCGCGGTGTTGATCGCGCTGGTGTTCATGGTGTCGGCCGGTCGTGCGCTGGGCCCGGTTCAGTACCTGGGGCTGGTCGCGGTGGCCATGGTCACGGCGGCCTTCGCCGCCTGGCTGATGTTTGCCGACCAGGAATCCGACGGCACGGGCGCATAGCGTGGCCGGGGCGACGGTGATCACGGGCGCGGGTGGCCAGCTCGGGATCGAATTGACCCGGCGGCTTGACGAGGCGACGACCGTGTCGCTCACGCGATCGCAACTTGACGTAACGAACGCGCCGCTGGTGGAGCGGACGTTGCACGAGATCGCTCCCCGTCTGGTGATTCACGCGGCCGCGGCCACCAACGTCGACGGGTGCGAGCGGGAGCGAGCCGCGGCGTATCGGACCAACGCGGTTGGGACATGGAACGTGGCACGGGGGGCGGCTCGCGTGAGCGCCCAGATGGTGTACGTGAGTACGAACTACGTGTTTGACGGCCGAAAGCTCGGTCCGTACCTGGAGTACGACGATCCGGCGCCGCTGAGTGCCTATGGATGGACCAAGCTGCACGGCGAGCGGGCGGCACGCCAGGTGCTGGAACGCCTGTATGTGGTGCGCACGAGCTGGCTCTACAGTCGCTGGGGCCGCAACTTCCTAAGCCATCTCGTCGACCTCGAGCCGGGCGAGGGTCCGCTCCGATACGTGGGCGATCAGGTAGCCAATCCGACCCACGCGGGGGATTTGGCGGCGGCCATCCTCGATCTGGCGGAAACCGAAGCGTTTGGTGTCCATCACCTGGTGAACGAAGGCGCGACCAGCTGGTATGGCTGGGCGGCGGCCGTTCTGAGCGGGCTGGGCCGCGACGACGTGGCGCTGGAGGAGATCGGCGGCGACGAATACCCGCGTACGGCGGCCGTGCCGGCCAACGCCGAACTCGCCAACGAGACGGCTCGGACGGTGGGCGTGACGTTGCGGCCCTGGGGCGAAGCGCTGTCCGACCACATTCGCGAGATTTCCGCCTAGATGGACGCCGGCGGCGACACGGTCTTCCCGCGGTGGTCGGTACTGATTCCCACGTGGAACGGACGGCATTTGCTGGAGGAGGCCCTCGGCGGGCTGGATGCCCAGGTGCTGCGCGACTTTGAAATCGTGGTCGTTGACGATGGCTCGGACGACGACACCGTGGCCTGGATGGGGGCCCGGCGGCGGGATGATCAGCTGATCAAGCTTCCGACACAGAGCGGACTGGCGGCCGCGCTTAACCGCGGAATCGAGGCCGCACGCGGCCAGTTCATCGCCGTGCTGAACAACGACGCGGTGCCGGACCCAGGGTGGTTGGCGGCGCTGGACCGCGCGTTTGCGGCGGCTCCGGGCACCAGTTTTCTGGCCTCGCGAATCCGGCTCTACGACGACCCCCTGCGATTGCACGCCGCCGGCGACACGTACGGTCGCAACGGGCTGCCAGGGAATCGCGGGGTCTGGGAGACCGATGGTCCACCGTATACCGAACCGTGCGAGGTTTTTGGCGCGTGTGCGGCCGCGGCGGCGTATCGGCGCGAGCTGTTTGACGACATTGGCGTGTTTGACGAAGACCTGGTGATGTATTGCGAGGACGTGGACCTGGACTGGCGCGCCCAGCTGGCCGGGCACCGGTGCCGATACGTCCCTGAAGCGGTTGTGCGGCACCGACTCAGCGCCACGGCCGGCGGGGAGATTGCGAGCTACCTGGTGGCGCGCAACCGACCTCTGGTAGCAGTGATGAACCTGCCGGGGTTTCTGTGGCGGCGCGGCTGGTGGCGGATCGCCGGGGCTCAGCTTAGACTGGCGTTCGAGGCGCTGCGCGCGATTCAAGGGCGAGCGGCGCGCGCCACGTTGGCGGGCCAGTTGGCGTCGCTTGGACATCTTCCCCGAGCCTGGAGCAAGCGGTCGCGCCGCCAACGTTCACGACGTGTGGCAGACGACTATATCGACGCCCTACTTGAGCGTTGACGCAGGTGGAGGACGACGATGGGTTTTTTTCGGCGGCTTTTCGGCGGCGGTGACGGGGGAGCGAAGGAACCCGTCGACACGGCGTGGCATTTCTATGTCAAGAGCAATTTCGCGGACGAGATCATCGACATTCGGGTGGATCCCAACGCCGACCTTTCCCCTGAATTCGACGGACCCGGTGACGGCGCGTCGCACTACTCCACGAACAAGGACATTATTGGAGCCAAGAGCTTTCGCACCATCCACCTGTACCTGGTGTTCGATTCGAGTCGAGCGTTCACCGGCGACTACACCCTCGAGGGCGGCGAGCTTGTGGATCAGGCCGCGTACGAAGCCTGGAAGGCCCGGGAGACGGCCGCAAGCGCCGGCGACGGCGACGCGAACGAGGGCTAACCGGCGCCGGGTTCCGCGGGCGGCGGCGCGGTGATCGCCGCGTGGACGCCCATAGGGCGAGCGCCGCTGGCGCTGCTCGCGGCGCTGGCTGTTGCCGCGGTCCTGGCCGGCGTGGCGGGCGGCGCGCGGCCCCCGCCGGCGGCCCTGGCCGGCGCCTTAGCCGGGCTGGGCGTGGTGCTGGGGCTGACGCATCCGACGCGTGGGCTGGCGCTGGCGCTCCTGACGGCCCTGCTCGTTCCGTTTCTTGTCGTACCGCAGCGAGTCGGGGTGCTGCCGCAGGTGCAGGACGTCATCGTGAGCGCC
>JAPOXI010000129.1 GCA_026707185.1 Chloroflexota bacterium | reverse complement strand
AGCACACGGCGCTGCAGTCGACCTTCAGCATCAACAACCTGGCGCTGGTGGACGGGCAGCCGGAGCAGTTGCCGTTGCGCCGGTTCGTGGAGCTATTCGTGCAGCACCGGCAGGACGTGGTGCGGCGGCGGACCGAGTTCGACCTGAAGAAGGCGCAGGCGCGCGAGCACTTGCTGGAAGGCTACGTGATCGCGCTGGCGGACATCGACAAGGTGATCAGGATCATCCGGGGGGCGGACGACACGGAGGAGGCCCGGAACGGGTTGATGCAGGAGTTCGGGCTTACGGAGATCCAGGCCAACGCGATTTTGGACATGCAACTGCGGCGGCTGGTGCGGTTGGAGCGCGAGCAAATCCTGGCCGAGCTGGAAGAGGTGCGGGCGACGATCCGGGATCTGCAGGACATCCTGGCGGACGAATCGCGCGTGCTGGCGATCATCGGCGACGAGACGCGCGAGGTGGTGAAGCGCTTCGGCGACGAGCGGCAGACGGAGATCCAGCGGGAGGCGTCGGGCGACTTCAACGAGGAAGACCTGGTGGAGGATCGGGACTGCCTGATCACGATGTCGTCGCGCGGCTACGTGAAACGGGTGCCGGCGAACACGTACCGGCGTCAGGGCCGGGGCGGCAAGGGCATCCGCGGGTTCCGCAGCAAGACGGGCGGGGTGGTGGAGCACTTCCTGGTGGCGAACACGCACGATCACCTGCTGTTTTTCACGAACCGGGGGAAGGTGTACCGGCTGCGGGCGTATGAGCTGCCGGAGCAGGGACGCGACGCGCAGGGGCACAACCTGATCAACCTGCTGGCGATCGAGCAGGGCGAGCGGGCGACGGCGGTGCTGGCGATTCCGAACTTCGAAGCGGGCGATTACCTGGTGTTCGGGACCCGCAAGGGCGAGGTGAAGCGGAGCGCGCTGACGCAGTTTGTGTCGATCCGGACCAGCGGGCTGCTGGCGATGGACCTGGACGAGGACGACGAACTGGTGTGGGTGCGGCTGGCGACGGACGAGACGCACGCGATGTTCTTTACGCGCAGCGGCGTGGCTATCCGATTCCCACTCGACGGTGTTCGCGCGAGTGGCCGAACCAGCGGGGGCGTGCGCGCAATTCGCCTGGCCGAGGGCGACGAAGTGGCGGCCATGGACCTGACCAAAGACGAAAGCTTCGTGCTGTTGGTGACGTCGAATGGCTTTGGCAAGAAGGTGGCGGTTGCCGAGTTTCGATCCACGGGCCGCGGAGGGCTCGGCGTGAAAGCGATCAACCTGAGTGAGAAGACCGGCGAGGTGGCGGATGCCCGCAGGTTGCTGGCCGAGGACGAGGAGATCGCGCTGGTGTCGTCCGATGGGCAGGTGATGCGTTGCGGGCTTGGCAACACGCGTCCGATTAAGCGGGCTGCGGCCGGGGTGATCATCATGCGGATGGACGAGGGCGTGGACCTGCTGCGGGTTGCGCGGCTGGCCGATGGCCGGGACGGGGAGAACGGCGGCGGGTAGCGAGGCTGCGCGGTTTCCAGACCTGTTTGGGCCGGGGCGGTGGGGGCCGGTTTCGTGGACATTTCGTCTAACTGAGTCGGAACCGTGCGATGCCGACGTTGCAAACGTGAGCGTGGTCTCGTACACGGCTTCGGGCTGGGTGGTGCTGGTGTTGGCCGATGGGCGGCCGGAGGTGCCGGGCGGGACTCGGGAGCCGGGGGAGTCGATTGAGGCGACGCTGCGGCGGGAACTTCTGGAAGAGGCGGGGGCGAGGTTGGAGTCCTTCGAGCCGTTTGGGGTGTGGGATTGCGTTTCGGCGGCCGAGGCGCCGTACCGGTCACACTTGCCGCATCCGAAGTATCAACGGCTGGTTGGTGTGGGGCGAGTGGAATTGGTGACCGCGCCGACGATTGGGGACGGGGAGGACGTGGTGGAGGTGCTGACGGTGTCGCTGGAGGAGGCGCAGGCGCGGTTTCGGGCGGTTGGGCGCGGGGACCTGGCGGATCTGTATGCGTTGGCGGCGGAGGTGGTGGGTCGAGAGGGCTGATCGCGGGCGAGGGAACGAATTGCGATTGGGTGGCGTAGCTATTTGTGTGGCGCCGACTTGAGCGGTTTCGATGGTCTCGATACGAACTTGCGGGGGCGCCGTTAGTCTTGAAGAGGAAGAGGCCGAGGGCAGCGCCCGGAGGCCGCTTTCCGCACATCGACGTCAGTAGGAGCGCGTGATGCCGAAGCGATTCCGAGTGTTGGCGGCGGCTCTGGTGGTTGGCGCGCTGGCTCTGGCGGCGTGCGGGGAGTTTCCGTTTGGCGGGGATGAGGAGTCGTTTGAGCGGTCGATGGCCGCTCCGGCGGCCGCGATGGCCCCGGAGGCGCCGGCGGCGATGGCGGTGACCGTCGAAAGCGAGCGCATGTCGCGAGATTCGGCCACGGCGATGGGGATGGCGGCGGAGCGGGCGGCGGTGCGAGTTGCCGAGGCGCCGACGGCGCCTCCCGCACAGGCGCAGCAGGTTGTGGTGAGGGAGGTCCCGGTCGAGGCGGCGGCTATGAAGCAGGTGGTCGTTGAGTCAGAGCAGGCGGCGCCGGCGCGGCGGGTGATTCGGGACGCGACGGTGGGGATCGTGGTGGGCGATGTGGACGAGGCGGTGCGGCAGTTGCAGGCGCTGGTGGATGGGATTCCGGAGGCATTTGTGGATTCGGCGGACGTGCGGGACGACGATCCGCGGTCGATCAGCACGGTCATTTTGCGGGTGCCGGTGGAACGGTTCGACGAGGCGCGACGGCTGGTGCGCGCGTTGGGCAGCGAGGTGGTGTTCGAGGGCGTGGGCGGGCGCGACGTGACGGCGGAGTTCACCGACCTGGAGGCGCGGCTGCGGACGGCGCAGGCGACCGAGCAGCAACTGCTGGACATCCTGGCGACGGCGCGCACGGTGAGCGACACGCTGGAGGTGCAGCGGGAGTTGCTGGAGGTGCGCTCGCGCATCGAGGTGTTGCAGGGGCAGCTGAACCTGCTGGCGAACCAGACGGACCTGGCGACGATCACGGTGCAGCTGCATCCGGCACCGGACCTGCGGATCGAGCGGTTCTCACCCGAGGGTTACGCGATGCACGGCAGCACGGAGTTGCCGATCACGATTGCGAACCACGGGACGGTGGATCTGCGGGACGTGATGGTGCGGGATCAGCTGGCGCCCGGGATGGTGTTCGAGTGGGCGTCGTCGCAGGGGGTGTATGAGGCGGCCTCGCATTCCGTGGTGTGGGAGTTTGACCGGCTGGACGCAAACTCGGCGCAGGACGTGTGGTCGCGGGTGCGGCTGGAGGGCGACGGAGAGCCGATGGAGGTGAGCGCGACGATTACGGCCGGAGGCGTCGTGCGCGAGCCGGCGGAGGACCGGGCGGAGGCGACGCTGCCGTTCTTTGTGGACCTGAGCGTGTTCAAGGAGGGCGAGGCGTCGGTGCCGGTGGGGCGGGACGTGACGTACTTCCTCAATTTCAACAACCACGGAAACGGCGACGCGCGGGAAGTTCGCCTGACCGAGCGCCTGCCGGAGGGCATGACGTTCGTGCGGGCGGAGGGCGGCGGTCGCTACGACGAGGGCACGCGGACGGTGGTGTGGGAGTTCCCGCGGCTATCGCCCGACTCGGGGCACGGCGTGTTCTACGAGGCGCGGGTGGACCGGAGCGAAGGGCGGTTTCAGACCGAGACGCGGATCGAGTCGGCTGACGAGGACCGGGCCGACGTGGACAACCGGGTGGTGACGTTCCTGACGGCCTTGCCGGAAGACGTGGCGGGGCGGGACGTGTTCGGGCCAGGGTCGACGGCGCGGGACGCGGTGGGCCTGCTGCTGGACGTCCTGCGGTTCCTGGCCAATGCGGCGATCGTGCTGGTGATCGTGGCGGGGCCGTTTGCGGTGGTTGGGGTGCTGGCCTGGCGGGGGATCAGGGCGATCAAGCGCCGGCGAGGGTGACCAGGGCGCTGACGCGCAGCTGACGGCGGGGATGGCCGGTTGATCGGCCGTCTTTGGAACTCACCGAAAAAGTTCAGAACCCAGGGAACGAATCCGGGTCTCGCGACGTACATCTCTTTGAGGACGTACCGAAGAACCGAGTTGCGCACGCGGGGATTCAGGCCTCGGACGTGAGCGCTCGGCAGACATAGATCGATTGGATAGGGAGGCGAGAGATGCGAGGACCGAGACGAACGCTGATGTTGGCGATTCCGCTGGCGGCGATGCTGGTTGCGTCTTGCGGGGACAGTTCGTCGGATAGCCCGTCCTACGCGGTGCAGGCGGCGCCTCCACCGGCCCCGGCCGCAATGGCCGTAGCTCCGCCTCCAGAGCGCGTCGTTATCAAGGAGGTTCCGGTCGAGCGGATCGTCACGCAGCAGGTGGAGAAGGTGGTGACGCAGGCGGTTCAGTTCGAGGCGGTGGCGACGACGGATCCAGGGACCGTCGGCTCAGTCCTTCAGAAGGCTGCTCCCCCGGCCGCGGCGCAGAGCCAAGCGTCCACGGGCTCCCTGCTGGCGTCCGAGACGCAGGTTCCCGACTCGGGGCGGAAGGTCATTCGCACGGGCAGTATCGGGATCGTGGTGGCCGACGTGCCGATGAGCGTGAAGGCGATACGGGGCATGGTTGCTTCGATCGCCGGGGCGTTTGTGTCGCACACCGAGATCGGCGGCAACGAGCCGTACCGGATCAGCTCGATCACGTTGCGGGTTCCGGCCGAGCGCTTTGACGAGACGATCGAGCGGATTCGGTCGCACGGTCGCGAGGTGGTGGCCGAGGACGTGACCGGGCGGGACGTGACGGCGGCGTTCACCGACATCGAGTCGCGCATGCGCAACGCGCAGGCCACGGAGACGCAGCTGCTGGAGATCATGGCGACCTCCCGAACGGTGCAGAGCACGCTGGAGGTGCAACGCGAAGTGGCCAAGGTTCGTGAGCAGATCGAGATGTTCCAGGGGCAGCTCAACGTGCTGGCCGACCAGGCGGCGCTGTCCACCATCACGGTGAACCTGCATCCGGTGCCGGACCTTCGCGTGGAGCGGCGCGCGCCGGACCGGTACGCCATGCATGAGTCGGTGGAGTTTCCGATCACGGTGATTAACGACGGGACGGTGGAGCTGCGCGAGGTCGTCCTGCGCGATCAGCTGGACCCGGACCTGGTGTTCCAGTTCGCGACGAAGCCCGGGCAGTACGAAGAGTCGACGCACAGCGTGGTCTGGACCATCGACCGGATGGCGCCGGGCCAGTCGCTGGAGCTGCGGACGACCGCGCGCCTGGAGGGTGACGGCCGGACAATGGAAGTGCGGGCGAAGGCGAGCACGGCGAGCGACGTCCGCGGCGCCGACCTGGACCACGACGAGGTCCGACTGCCGTTCTTCGTCGACCTCGGCCTGGACAAGGAACGCGACGTGGAGGTGCAGGTGGGTCGCGAGTCGAGCTACTCGGTGGGCTATGCCAACCGGGGTAACGCGGATGCACGGGACGTGCGGCTGGTTGAAGGGTTGCCCTCAGGCATCGAGTTCATCCGAGCGACCAGGGGCGGTCAATATGACGCGGATCAGCACGCGATCGTGTGGGAGTTCCCCGAACTGGCACCCGGCGCCAGCGGAACGGTGAGCTACCTGGCGCGCCTGGAATCGGCGGCGGCGCGGCAGTGGTTTACGACCTCGATCGAGGCCTCGGAACGCGACCGCGCAACCGTGGACAACCGCAGCGTGACGTTCCTGACGGCGATTCCGGAGCCTGAGGATGCCGTTGAAGAAGAGGACGCGGTCGAGGTCGACCAGTGGGACCCCGGTGCGACGGTTGACAACTCGGTCGAGGTGTTGACCCGGATCGGACAGTGGGTCGCCAATGCGGCCATCGTTATCGGAATCGTCGTTGCTCCGATCGGAGCGGCGGTCGGCGCCATTGGACTTGCCGCGCTTGGTGTGCACCGGACGGTGATCCGCGGGATCCGGCGGCGTATGCAATAGCAGGATCGCGACTCGACGTTGCCGGTCTTTTCCGACCCTCGCTCGTTTCGACGAACGGGCGAGGGTCGGGGCGCGTCCTGGGACTAGTGCTGCCTGGCGTCGGCCGTTTCGGCGTGGCGCTTGAGGTAGACGAGGAGGCCGGCGATGTCGGAGGGGGTGACACCTTCGAGGCGGGCGGCCTGGCCGACGGTGGCGGGGCGGAAGCGTTCGAGGCGGTGGCGGGCCTCGGTGCGGAGGGCGCGGAGGTCGAGATAGGCCAGGTCGGGCGGGATCCGGTGGTCTTCCATGGCGGCGGCGCGGCGGACCTGGGCTTCCTGCTGGCGGATGTAGCCGGCGTACTTGACCTCGAACTCGAGGTGGGCGGCGGCCTCCGGGGGCGGTGGCGGCTCACCGGCGAGTTCGGCGATGAGGTCGCAGGTCATGCCGGTGCGGGCAAGCAATTCGATGCCGCGGGAGGTTTGGCGGAGCGGGGCCAGTTCGAGGTCGCGCAGGCGCTGATTGACGGCGGGCGTGGCCGCTACGCGCAGCCGCTTTAGCCAGTCGAGCGTGGTGTCGGACCGGTCGCGCTGGTGGTGGAGGCGGGCGAGCCGGCGGTCCGAGGCGAGGCCGATTTGGTGGCCGAGTTCGGTGAGGCGGCGGTCGGCGCTGTCGTGGCGGAGGAGCAGGCGGTATTCGGCGCGGGAGGTGTGAAGGCGGTAGGGCTCGGTGAGGTCGCTGGTGACGAGGTCGTCGATCATGACGCCGATGTAGGCCTGCGCGCGGCCGAGTTCGACCGGTTCATGGCCGCGCGACCGGCGGGCGGCGTTGATGCCGGCCATGAGGCCCTGGGCGGCGGCTTCCTCGTAGCCGGTGGTGCCGTTGACCTGGCCGGCCAGGAAGAGGCCGCGGGCGTTGCGGACTTCCAGGGAACGGCGTAGCTGGCGGGGCTGGACGAAGTCGTACTCGACTGCGTAGCCCGGGCGTAGCATTTCGGCGGACTCGAGGCCCGGGATGGTCTGAATCATGGCCTGCTGCACGTCGGCCGGCAGGCTGGTGTTGGCGCCCTGGACGTAGACCTCGTGGGTTTGGAAGCCCTCGGGTTCGAGGAAGAGCGAGTGCGAGTCCTTGTGCGCGAAGCGGACGATCTTGTCCTCGATTGAGGGGCAATAGCGCGGACCGGAGGCTTTGATGGCGCCGTTGTACATGGGCGCGCGGTGCAGGTTGTCGCGGATGAGCTGGTGGGTTTTTGGCGTGGTGTGGACCTGGTAGCAGGCCATCTGGGTGCGCCAGCCGGGGGGCGGGACGTGGGGATAGACGGGGTCGGGCGAGGCTTCGTACCACTGCGACCGCGGCGGCGGATCGAAGCTGAACCAGAGGGGTTGCTCGCTGCCGTGCTGCACGCGGGAGCGGGTGTAGTCGATGGTCGAGGCAGCGAGGCGCGGTGGGGTGCCGGTCTTGAGGCGGCCGAGTTCAAGGCCGGCCGCGCGCAGATCCTCGGATAGCGCGGTGGCGGGCGGTTCGCCGCGGCGGCCGCCGGGGGACTGGTCGTCGCCCATGATGATTCGGCCTTGCAGGAAGGTGCCGGTCGTCACCACGGTGGCGTGCGCGCGAAGCTCTTCGCCTGTGGCGGTGCGGATACCGCGGACGCGCCAGTCGGTCGCGCCGTTCTCGGCCTGGGGTTCCCAGATCAGGCCGTCAACGTGGTCCTCGATCAGCGTCAAGTTCGCCTGCGTCTCCAGCACGCGCCGCATGCGTCGACCGTAGGCGTGCTTGTCGCACTGGGCGCGGAGGGCGCGCACGGCGGGGCCCTTGCCGGTGTTGAGCTCACGAATCTGGATCTGGGTGCGGTCGGTATTGCGGCCCATCTCGCCGCCGAGGGCGTCGATTTCGCGGACGAGATTGCCCTTGGCGGGGCCGCCGATGGACGGGTTGCAGGGCATCTGGGCGGTCGTGCCGAGACTGGTGCTGAGGAGGGCGGTACGGCGGCCCATGCGGGCGGCAGCCAGGGCGGCCTCGCAGCCGGCGTGGCCGGCGCCGACGACCAGGACGTCGAAGCTGCCGGCGGGGGAGCGGGATCGTCGCAAACGCATAGCCTCATCTTCACACGCGAAGGTGCGTTTGGGTCCGATTTCAGGTTTGGCGGCGATATACACTCAGATACTCGCGCCGCGGTCGTCGTGTCGTGCCGTGTCGCCGCTGGAGCTTTCTATCGCCGTGCACGAGTCGGATGCCAACGTCCAGTTTATTGACGCGTTCGTCGTTCCCACGGACACGGGAAGCGCCGTATTGATCGACACGGATTACGGGCGGCTGGACGCCGACGCCGGTCCGTTTCAGATCGCCTTGTACAGCCGCCTGCGGATGTCGCAGGGCGAGCTGGCCGTGATACGCGCCCGCGTGGAGGCGGACCTGTTTTCGCATGCGGTGCGCGTGGCCGGCGAGGGACGTCGCTGGGTTTTGGCGCTGCTCCTCGGGCTGCTGGAGTTGAGCCTGGTTGGCGTACTCCTGGCCTTCCTGTTCCTGAATCGTGAGCCCATACATGCGCTGGTGGTCTGGGCCGTCCCGCTGGGATTTTTGCCAGGTCTCGCGCAAGCCTGGCGCGCGGTCGCTCGCCGGAGGTTGGGAGCGCGCGCACGGGCGATGCTGGAGTTGGGGGAGTTGCTGCCGAACACGGCGGTGGGCCGAGACGGCGACTCACTGGCGCGACTGCGCGACCTCTGGCGGGCTGCCAACGAGCCGGATGAACCGCGCGACCTCATGCGCCTTGAGCGGGACGCTCGACGTCGCGTGCGTTGGCCGACTGCAGCCAGGTTCTACCAAGAATTGGCGGGGGCGCCGGAGGCGACGCCGGTTCGGGGGCTCCTGGCCAGATTGCGAGCGGCGCGACGTCCAAGGGACAGGCTGTCGCACTCGTTGACTCACCTCGAGGCGCGTTCCCAATGATGAACCTGGCCTGTTGGGCCGTGCCGGTTCGTGACGGCTACGTGTTGCGGGCCGATCGGTCGACCGCCTCGATTCTGCGGACAGCCCCGGCCCGGAGCCCACAGTATTGGGGCTGGCGGATTGCATTGATTCAGCCGCAGAGCCAGCAGTTTTCGGCGCCGCTGGCGGCTCGCGCCGCCGTGATCGCGCTGGACTATGCCCGGCTGGCAGGCGGCGATTCGTTGGCCGGCAGCCCGCGACGGGGCCGACGGGCGCTGGTCTGGATGGAATTCGCGCTGGGCCTGGCCCTCCTGATCGCCTCGGGCGGGCACTGGGTTCCGGCGTTGGCCGGGGTGTGGTTGCTGGCCGGGCGTCGCTGCCTACGGTGGTTCCTGGATCTGGAGGGACGGGTCGAGCGGGCACCGCTGGCGCCGGCGCAAGCGCCGCTGATTACCTCCGACGCGCACGCCGGACTCGCGCGCATCGAGCAGGCCATGCACGACATCGAGGACGATGCGGCGGCCTACGCGCTGGGTGCCGTGCAGGCCAGGGCCCAGGGTCTGGACGAGGCCGCGGAGGTCTACGAGGCCCTGGCCGGGGGCACGCACCCGTCGGTGTTGCCGCCGCACGTTGGCTTTTGGCTGGCTGACGAAGCCACGTACAACCTGCAGCGGCCGGCGCTGCCGGCACCCGCCGCCACGACGGGAGTCGTGGGGTGAGAACACGCTCGGACGATGCCCTGTGATTGCCGCCGGCGTTCGCGTCGACATTCCAATTGATGAGTCGCGCTATCGCCGATTGCTTCGACCGACGGACTGGCGCGAGGAGCGGGCGAAGTTCGCCGGCACCTATGCGGACCGTGTGATCTACGAGGGGCCGGTGGCCGGGCTGCGGGTTGGCCGGGTGCTGGAGTTGACGGCGGGCGATTCGGCGGCGGATGTGCGACTCGCCATCGATGCCGCGCCGAACACGCTGACCATGCCAGTGCTTGCGGCCGGGCGCGCCGTGGCCCGCGCCTTCGGCACGCCGGCCAGCGACCGCCAGTCGCTGCTGTCGCGCATCGCCCTGTTGCTATATCTCGTGGAGCCAGTGGCGGAGGTCGAGGTTCCACGGCCTGAACAGCCGGCCTTTGGGCTGACCGCCGCGCTGCGGTTACTCGCCTCGCCGATTCGTCCGAGCGTTTGGGCCGCGCTGCGGGCGTCGCTGGACGCATTCGAGCCCTCCCTGGTGATGGATTTACGGGACGGCGGGACCGCGGTGAGCAATCCGCAACTCGCGCTGATCATGCATGCGCACGGCCAGCAGACCGACATGCGCTGGTATGACGAACGGCGCGCGAGCATCGGTGCGGACGAAGGGCGACGCACGGCGGACGAAATCCGCCGGCGAGGCGTTGCCTTGCTTGAGCCGCGGGGCAACGACATGCAGGCGGCCGGGGTGCTGGCACTCGCTCCGGGCCTGCTGGCCGAAGCCCCGGGGCAGCCGCCAGACCGAACGCTGGCCGCCCGGGCCGCGCATTCAAGTGGCGCCATTGGTATGTCCGCCGTCGCCGTTGGACGCGTCGAGAGCCGGCGCGCCGGCGCCCTGGCGGCAGCCGCCGGCGCCGCATTCGTCGCCGGACCCGCGGCTGTGTTGCCCGAGGGCCGTTGAATGCGAGCGAAGGCCACGGGCGCCAGCGCGCCGGGACAGCCCGACGACCCCGCAGCGGTTCCGCTGGACTACGTGCCGATCGGCGCCGGTCCGAATGGAGCGATTCTGGTCGCCCACGACCGACACCGGCTCACACAGGTCGTCGCGCGAGCGCTCGTTCCGGCTCGCACGTTGCGCGTGGGAGCCGATTCGCACGACGCCTCGCTGGTAACACAGATCGAATCCAAGGCCGTGCGGCAGCAGCGTCGACTGCGTCGCCACGCGCGAGCCCGGCAGTGGGCGTGGCTCCTGGCCGCGGTGGGGCTGCCGTTCCTGGTCGCGGCACTTCTAGGTCTGCTGGCGATACCAGGTCGCGAGCTTCCGGCAATCGGAGAGGCGGTTGCCCCGTTCCTGGGATCTGCCGGCGGGTCGGCGGGCGGGCTGCCACTGGCCGCGCTCATATCGCTGCTCCCGTCGGCCTGGTTGATCCGGCGGGCACGCCGCGTGATTGGCACACGGCCCGGAGCGCGCGGCGCCGAGGCCGCGCTGAACGTCGCCCCGGTGGAGGTGCGGGACGACGCCGCACCGTTCCTGGCGGCCACCGATACGCTGCTTGCGGATATTGGCGACTTGCTCGGGGGCCGAGCGAGGATCGACGGCCAGCGCGCGTTGCGCCTGGCGACCCAATTCGACCGGTTGAAGCGCCTCGCCGCCCACTACAACGTTACGGGCGTGCACGCCTTTGCCGCGGACATGGCTGCCCAGTTTCGCCTGGCCGGTCGTCCGCCGCGGCGACTGATACCCGGCCTGTACGCCCGGCGGAACTCGGTCCACATCGCATCGATTACCTCGCCCTATGACCCGAGAGCGCGGCCGCGTGTGCCCGCGATCGTGTCGGTCCCGGCGCTTCTGGTGCCCGGCATCGCTGCCGCCGTGGTCATTTTTCTGGCCGCGGGGGTTTTCAGGCTGAGCGCCGACGACGCGTTGATTCTGGTACCGAACGAAGCCGCGGCCTTTCCATCAAGCGGCAGCGTGCTTGCTCTGGGTAAGGGGATTGACGGGCCGTCCCGGGCCAGCGCCGAGACGCTGAGCGTGATTCAAGGGCCGGGCCTGTTCTGGACGTGGCCGCGACCGATTACGGACCGGCGGCTGATCAATCTGACCGACCGCGCCGCTCCGGTGACCCTGGTTTTTCCGACCGAAGCCGAACCCGAAGACCTGGTGGTGCAGTTCCAATACGACGTGACCGACCTGACCGCGTTCGTCCGGCTGGGTGTGCCCCAGTTCGCGGATCAATTCATCGCCGCCATCCTGCGGGAAGGGTTGGTGCAACTCCTGGCCACGTGGCGGGATTCACTCGTGGCAGAGTTCGATGGCGATACCGAGGCCGTCAACCAGGAGCTACGGTCAGACATGCAGCAATTCCTGAATCGGTTTGTCGACGTGGCGAACGCCAACGAGCAACTTACCGGGCTGGGGATCATCTTGAAGCCTCAGCCGAGGTTCGGAATCGAACGGACCTGAGCGTCGCGATCCGTCCCGGGCGCGCCGCGCGATAATCGACCATGGCAACGATGGGTGAGATGCTTCGCGCCGCGCGGATGCAAGCCGGGCTGAGCATTGAGGCACTATCGAGTTCCACGCGGATTCCGCGTCACAACCTGATAGCGCTGGAAACCGACAACCTGGAGGTCTTGCCGGCCGAGCCGTTTACGCGGGGGCTGATACGCCTGTATACCCGAGCCCTTGCGGTTCCCGAGGAGCCCGTGTTGAACGCGTATGCCACCGCGCTGAGCGCGCGCCGCTTCGCCGCCGCCGAGCCTGATCGAGTGTTGCGCCGTCGACGAGGGCGCCTGCTCGCCGGCGCACTTGGCGCGGTAGTCCTTTTGCTGGTCGCGGTGCTGGTCGTGGTCCTGCCCGACAGGACACCCCGGCCTGCCGCATCCGAGCCGCCACCACCGGCCTCGACGCCCGTGGGCGCCGGCCTGCGGGCCGGGAGCGTGCTGGAGCTGGTGGTCGTACGGCCGACTGAGATTGCGGTTGTCGTTGATGGACGACCGGTCTTCGACGGACAGGTCACGGCCGGGTCGACCCAGGCATGGTCGCCGCAGCGGGAAATCGCGGTGCGAGCCGAAGCGGCCGACGCGATCGAGGTTCGGATCGACGGCGACTCAATTGGAATCCTCGGGCCTCCGGGCGGATCGTTCCAGCGCACCTGGCGGGTCGTCACGGGTGGCTAGGCAAGACACGCCGCCGCCGGCTGCGGCCGGTGCCATAGCGGCCGCAGCGTCGGCTCGCACGGTTTGGTTCGCCAGGCTGCCCAACCTGTTGACCGGCTTTCGGGTTCTGGTCATTCCACTGGTTATCGGGCTTCTGCTGTGGGACGGCCAAGCCTCGAACCAGGCAGCGGCGTGTCTCTTCATTGTGGCGGGTATCACCGACGTGTTCGACGGCCTGATCGCGCGTCGTTATGGATCCGGCTCGCAGTTGGGGATTTTCTTTGACCTGGTGGGTGACAAGCTGGTCGTTGCCGCCCTGGTCATCACGATGGTCGAGCTGGGCTGGATTCCAGGGTGGATTGCGGTGGGCTTTGTTGGACGCGAGATATTTGTGATGGGAATGCGGGCCTACGCCGGGGCGCAGGGCGTAACGGTGAGCGCGGGCCAGCTGGGCAAGATGAAGATGATGTGGCAGTACATCGGGCTCGCCGCGCTGATCTGGGACCGGGTGCCGCTGACCTGGGCCCTGGTGATGTTCGCGCTGGCCATGACGATTGCGTCGGGTCTCTACTATCTCGTTAGCGTTACGCGTGAACTACGCGGACGGCCCGCGCCGGATGTTCCGGACCCGCTTTGAGGTGGCGCCGACATGAGTGAATCGAACATTCTGCGAGTTGGTGTGGTTGGCGCCACGGGGCTCTTTGCCCCCACGTATCTGAATCCGGCGGTCGATCTGCCGGACCTGGAATTGCGCGCGATTGCGGCGCGACGGCCGGGGCCGCTGGCGGAGACGGCGGCAGCCTACGGGATGCCGGATACCCATACGGACTGGCGCGACCTGGTGGCGCGGGACGACCTGGATGTGGTGGCGATTGTCACCAGCAACGCCATGCACCATCCGGTAGCCATTGCCGCGCTGGAGTCGGGCAAGCACGTGTTGTGCGAGAAGCCGCTGGCTAATACGGCCGAGCAGTGCGCCGAGATGGTGGCGGCGGCGGAGAGCTCGGAGCTGGGGCACGGCCTGGGGCACTACATGCGGTTCGCGGAACCGATGCAGACGGTGCGACGCCTGATCGACGAGGGCGAGATTGGCGAGGTGCAGGCGATGTTCGGGCGCATCTGGCAGCCGCGCGCCCTGCACGAGCCGGTGCAGTGGTGGATGACGGAGGAAGAGTGCCCGGCCGGGTCGATCGGCCTGCTGGGCGTGCACCTGCTGGACCTGGCGCGGTATCTGACGGGCAGCGAGATCACGGCCGTGATGGGGCACCTACCGATCGTGGTCCCGGAGCGGCCGGACATGGGTGACATTTCGCGAGTCGACGCCAACCGCTGGTCGGCTGAGAACCCGCAGGGGGTGGCTGCGGGAACACCAATGGCGCAAGTGACCGCGAGCGACTTCGGGACGATCCACGGGGAGATGGCGTCCGGCGCGCTGTTCACATTTACGGCGGGGCAGACGACCTTTACGCGGCCGGGACCCACGCCCGACGTACAGGTGCACGGGTCGCGGGCGTCGGCGTTTGTGAGCTACTCGGGCGGCAACCGGAAGGCCGGCCAGGTGCGCCTGGTGCGCGGGGTCGACCCCGAGGTGGTCGACGTGCCGGTGCGGGTGCACGAGTCGCCGCGGGCGCAGAACACGGCGATGTTCCGGGAGATTGTGATTCCGGGATTGCGGGCGAGTGCCGCGGGAGAGCCCAGCCGGCTGGCGAGCTTTCACGACGGGCTGGCGGTGGCGCGGGCGGTGGACGCGGCGCGGGAGTCGGAGCGGACGCGGGCGTGGGTGAGCATTCAGCAACCATGAGGTTCGGCGGGTGATTCCACTGGTAGCGGAGCAGACGGAAGAGGTCGGGAAACTCTGCCGGCATTATCGAGTCCAGCGGCTCGATCTGTTCGGCTCGGCCAGTGTCCGCAGTCACCTCAACGAGGACAGCGACCTTGACTTTGTCGTGGAGTTCCAACCGGAGGCCATGGGCGCCTATGCCGACGCGTACTTCGGCTTGCTGGAATCTCTAGAGAAATTGTTCGGACGGCCCGTAGATCTGGTCATCGACTCGGCCATTAAGAACCCTTACTTCCGGGAAGCCGTTGATGAGAGCCGAACGCTGGTCTATGCGGCGTGAGACGCGGAAGTATCTGCACGATATCCAGCTTGCCATTGGCCGATTGCAAGAATTCACGGACAGCAAGACATTCGGCGACTACAGCCGCGACGCCATGCGGCGTGCCGCGGTTGAGCGCCAGTTTGAGATCATCACCTACGCCTGCTTCCGGAACAATCTTGAGAGAGTCAGGACCAAGACTCGTCAGAAGTCTCATTGCTGGAACATTCACTCCGGATGAGATCGCAGAATCACGCTAGGCGCCGTCGCGACATCACAAGTGAATAAGCTGACGATATTCGACGAGGGCCCCGTCCAGCATGCATATCTATCACTTTCGCTCGCAACATCTTAGCAGACGCAAGCGTCACTTATCGAGATCAGTACGGACTTAATATCTCAACCTGAGCCTGCCAGCCACATCACTAACATTTCCTGCCTCCTCATTCCACGGTGTGTATAATGACATCACACATGACGCTCAGAGGCCTGACTGTCACAAATGCCGAGTAATATACGAAATCGAGTAAAAGAGAGGGCAAGGAACCACAGGCTCATGGACGAGGACTATGTTTACAATGCACTTCTGAGGTATAACTATTTCCCAATGATATCAAAGTACCATGATGAGCTGCCACCAGTCATCTATTCAGAAGAGATTACTCCGGTCGTAGCGGATCAAATGATCAATGAGAACGGACAGTCACGAAAGGGAGGTTATGATCAAGTAGAGATGCGCATGACTAGACATAACAAGGTAACTAGAATCGAGCACATTCCGCATCCACTTCCGTATGCACAGCTTTGTAAGGCAATTGCCGTACACTGGAGCAACATACGGCATATATGCGACAGCAGAGAGAGTCGAATAAAGCCGACACGATACGAGGATTCCAGAATAATTGTCTATGAGGGTTATGAACTAGAAGATGTAGAGACTGTGGACGATAGAATCATGGTAATGGGAAGCGGGCCAGCTTCGGACGACCGGATGCTGGAGTTAGATCTATCGACCAACAATCGGTATCTGGCAACTGCCGATATTTCGGCGTTTTTTCCCTCAATTTACACGCACTCGATACCTTGGGCATTGGTTGGGCATGAGCATGCCAAGTCTCACCGGTCGCCGTCATTGTGGTTTAACGAGATCGATAAACACCAACGAGACTTGAAGAGAGGAGAAACTCACGGTGTTCCAATCGGTCCCGCCACCTCGAATGTTCTGTCAGAAGTCATACTTTTTAAGGTCGACGAGGCACTTTGTGCCGGTGGTTTCAACTTTGTTCGATATATCGATGACTACCGATGCTACTGTAAGAGTCGTGATGAAGCGGAACGCTTTCTGGTGAGCATTGAGAATGAGTTGAGAGAGTACCTTCTGGAACTGAACGTGAACAAGGTGTCAGTTGAAGAGTTGCCGATTCCGCATGATCCGAATTGGAAGATTGCCTTGGCAAGCATGTTACCTGTGGAGGACGAGCCGAACTTTAGGAAGGTGTCCCAGTACCTTGACTATGCAATCAACATGCAGCGCACATTGCCTGATGAAAGCATCGCCAAGTATGCAGCCCGATCTCTTTCAGGAAAAGTGGTTGAGGAGACTTCGAAGTTATACGTTCGCGCTCTATTTGCACTAGCATTCGAGAACCCGTCGGTACTGCCCGTGCTTTGCAAGTTCTGCTGGAGTCACTCTGAGTATCGACACCTCGTGCCAGCCGACAACTTCGACGAATTCATGGCTCGCCAGATGTCATACAGACGCTCTGACGCAATGTGTTGGGCACTGTTCCTAATGGGCATGTGTGGTCATGAGATACCGGACTCAATGGCACAGGGAATAATCAAGACTCGCGATTGTATGGCAATGGCGATGCTGATTGCCCTGAAACAGCACTGCGACAAGGTTGTTGAGTTCGTAAATGGCATACCAATCGACGACGAATATGGCTTGGATTCGTATTGGGTGTTGGTCTATGAATTGAGGAAACTAATAGACACGAAATACGACTGCTATCTTGCTGCTTCTGGACTTGACGTTCTTGGTGATGCTGGCGTTTCTTTCGTGAGATCAATTGATGAGCTTTGTCAGGATAGTCATAGTGCCGCGGGGCGGCTTCCGTTTTAGGCAGATTTGTGGGTAGCTTGTGTTGTCGAGGTGCTCAGCGATTTGCCGGCGGGCATGCAGCGGGAAGTCAGATGGAAGAGTCGTCAATAGCAGTTGGAATCGATTAGTGGTGATTCGGCCTCTCCGCCGCAAGACACTCAACAGAGCTGTCTTAGTTGCTCGACCGCAGTCCTTTTCTACTGTCAAATGGGAAGAGTCAGTATTGTCGAAGGCCAAGTAACTTCGGATGATTCAGATGCTGATTTGTGCATCCGGTGAGTGTCTACGAAGCGCCGCGGAGGCCAGGGCGCGGATACCTGAACTACTGCGGCTTGCTGAAGAGGACGGACCGCGGCGCATTGAGCGCCGAAAGTGCTTCGTCGTAGTTCCGGCCGGATCCTGGGAGTCACACGTTTGCCACGCATGCCGCCGGGCGTGAATCTCGAGATTCCGAATCGTTGCGATTCGCGTCGCCAGATTCCGTTCAGCGATGAGGATGATGGCCCTGAGGCTTGCTTCTGGAGATTCGTCTTCGTAGGGATGCTCCGCCGGGATGATCCGCTGCCGCTCTACTCAATTGACTGAGGAAACTTACTCAACGCATTGAGTAATTCGTCGCGTCCGCTGAGTCGCTGTCGGTCGGCAGACGGCGGACGGTTTGCCGTTGGGCCCTAGGTCAGCGGGACTTCGGCGGCCCTTTCGAGGCGCCAGCGGGCGCTGAGTTGCTGGCGGCGGACCATGTCGGCGTACCAGCCGCCGTGGGCCACGAGCTCGTCGTGGGAGCCGGCGGCGGCGACCCCGCCATTGCGCAACACAATGATGCGGTCGGCGCGGCGGACGGTGGCCAGGCGGTGGGCGATGACGAGGGTGGTGCGGCGGAGGGTGAGGCGGTCGAGGGCTTCCTGGATGAGAGCTTCGGTTTCGGCATCGACCGCTGAAGTGGCTTCGTCCAGGATGAGAATCGGCGCGTCCTTGAGGACGGCCCGGGCAATGGAGATGCGCTGCTGCTGGCCGCCGGAGAGGCGCACGCCGCGCTCGCCGACGCGGGAGTCGTAGCCGTTGGGGAGGCGCTCGGCGAATTCGTCGACATTGGCGGCGCGGGCGGCCTCCAGGATCTCCTGCTCAGTAGCGCCGGGACGGCCGAAGGCGATGTTGTCGCGGATGGTGCCGGCAAACAGGAAGACCTCCTGCAGAACCAACGAGATGTTGGAGCGCAGCCAGGCCATCGGCAGGTCTCGGACGTCAACGCCGGCGACCCGCACCGCGCCGCTATCGACGTCGTAAAACCGTGGGACCAAGTGCGCGCAGGTGGACTTGCCGACGCCGGTGGGGCCGACCAGGGCGATGAGTTCGCCGGGCGCGGCGTTGAAGGACACGCCTTGCAGGACTGGTTCCTCCGGTTCGTAGCGGAAGTCGACATGGTCGAATTCGACCGACCACTCGGGCGCTGAAGGGGCGGTGGCGTTCGGCTTGTCGCGCAGGTCGGTTTGGATGGCCAGCAGCTCGAATACCCGCTCGGTGCTGGCCATGGCCTTTTGGATGTTCTCGCTGATGGCGGCCAGCTGGATGACGGGTTGGTAGATCAAGCCCAGGTAGACGACGAAGACGAACAGGTCGGCCACCGGCACGATGCCGCGCAGGGTGAGGTCGCCGCCGACGGCCACGACGAGGATGAGGCCGAGGCCGGCGAGGAGTTCGATCATTCCGGCGGGAACCAGGGAGAAGAATTGTGCCTTTTGGATGTCGTCGCGGTAGCGCTGCCAGTCGCGCTGGACGATTCGCAGCTGCTCCCGCTCGCGGCCGAAGGCCTTGATGACGGCGTAGCCGGCGATGCCCTCGGTGACCGTGGCGGTGACCTTGGCCACGGATTCGCGCACCACACGCCAGGAGCTTCGGATGTGCGGAAACAGGAACCGACCGGCCACGAGAATGATGGGAATCGGCAAGAGCGCCAGCAGGGCCAATTGCCAGTTGATGATGAACAGCGCAATCAGCATGGCGGCCGGCAAGGCAATGGCAATGACGGTTTCGGGGATGCCGTGGGCGACGAAGTCCTCGACCGTTTCCACGTCGCCCACGGAACGCGACACCAACGAGCCCACGCGCCGGTCGGTGAAGAAGCGGTGGGGCAGCGTCTGGATGTGGCGGTAGAGGTTGACCATCATGGCCTGCTGCACGTTGTAGGCCGCCCAGTGGGAGAGCAGACCGTAGGTATAACGAGCGGCGGCGCGCACCAGGTAGGCGCCCACCAGGGCCGCCACGACGACCAGCATGGCGTTCTCGGCGGTGGTGCCTTCGGCGTGCCAGATCAAGATCTGGCGGACGAACAACGGTGGGACCAGCCCGCTGGCCGTGAAGAGCAAGCCAGCCGCGACGGTGCCGATGAGCATGCCGCGCTCGGGGCGGGTGAAGCGTGACAGCTGCTGGAGAAATCTCACGCCCGAAGCCTAGCGAGGTGGGCTTCGAGAGGCCAATTTCCGGGGTTTCGCTGCGCGAGAATGGCAAGTCTGCCTTTTGGGGCTTCAAGACGCATGGCCTACGACGAGGGACTGGCGCAGCGAATACGCGAGGCGCTGGCGGACGGTGACGGGTTGAGCGAGCGGCGGATGTTCGGCGGGATTGCGTACATGCTGCACGGAAATATGGCCGTCGGCGTTTCCGGCGATGAATTGATGGTTCGGGTGGGGCCGAAGGGCTACGACGAGGCGCTGGCGCAGCCGCATGCACGGGTCTTTGACATGACGGGCCGGGTTATGCGGGGCTGGGTGGTGGTGGAGGCGGAAGGCGTAGCGGACGATGCGGCGCTGGATGCCTGGGTTCGGAAGGGCGCCAGATTCGCACGGTCGTTGCCGGCGAAGTAGCGCCGGCGTGTACCTTTAGTTCGAGACCGCCGAACACCCTTCGGCATGGTCCACCGTAAACCGCAGCGCGTCCCGAGGGCGGATCGTGGCGCCGTTCCATGACCCGAGAGGTTAGCCAGGAGACTCGCCGTGAAGTACACCCGCGAGGTCGTGATCGACCTGCCGCGCGATCGCGTGATCGAGCTATTCGACAACGCCGACAACCTGACGAAGTGGCAGGAGGGCTTGCAGGCCTTCGAGCACGTCAGCGGCGAGCCCGGAGAGCCCGGCGCCAAGTCGCGCCTGGTGTACGACTACCGGGGGCGCCGCTTCGAGATGACCGAGACGATCACCGAGCGCAACCTGCCCGACGAGTTCTCAGGCATCTACGAGACCGACGGTGTCTGGAACCTGATGAAGAACCGGTTTGAGGAAGACGGACCGGACCGCACGCGCTGGATCGCCGAGTCCAACTTTCGCCCCCAGGGGATCAAGATGAAGGTGATGGCGATCGTTCTCCGACCGCTGTTCACCGCAAGGACAAAGAAGACCCTGAACGACTTCAAGGCATTTGCCGAAGGTGAGGGTCGTGGGGATTAACGGCCGTCGGCGGCCAACCGGTCGGATTGGAGGCTATCCGTGAAATACACCCGTGAAGTCACGATCGACTTGCCGCGCGATCGCGTGATCGAGCTCTTCA
>JAPOXI010000071.1 GCA_026707185.1 Chloroflexota bacterium | reverse complement strand
CGACGTTCGACGCCAGGATTTCCGCGATAAAGAACGGCACCGGGTTCAGACCCAGTCGCGACGCCACGAAGATGGTGATCGGCGCGATCAGAATGACCGTGGTGACGTTATCCAGAAACGCCGACAGCACCGCCGTAATCAGCGACAGCGCCAGCATCAGCCGCACCCCGTCGCCGCCCGTCCAGCGCGCCGCCAGGATCGCCAGGGCCTGAAACGCCCCGGTGTGCCGCACGATTCCCGCCAGCACCATCATCCCCACCAGCAGCAGGATCACGTTCAGGTCGATGTGCTCGAACGCGTGGTGCTGATCAATGATCCCGACCAGGATCATCAATGCGCCGCCGCCCAGCGCGACCGCCGACTTCGGCACCTTGTCGCTTGCGATCAGCGCGTATGCGACGACGAATATGACAACTCCGGCCACGATCAGGCCGGTTCCTACGGCTTCGTGTTCGCTCATGGGCTCAGTTCTTGGGGTACCCGTCGGTCGGGGACGCTGGACAGGCGCTGCAGCGGGACCACGCACGCATAACACCCCGCCGACGCGACATGGTACGGCACGGCTTCATTTGCCCGAGTCGCTGCCACGATCGTGCGCACGCTTCAGCTCGCCTCGCGAACAGCCTGCACCGTCACCTTCCCGACGGCCCTCAGAGTCCCTAGCGCCCGCCCCATGTCGCGCATGAATCGCACGGTCGCGGACACCTCCACAGGCCAACGGACGAGCCCCATGATGTCCGGCCACAGCCGCCCACCCTGGGCCGCCGCCAGCGCCGCCACGCTGCGCGGAATGTCGCGCCCAAGGGGATCCAGCACGACGCGCAGTCCTGCCGCCGGGATACCGGCGCGCCGCGCACCTGATAGAAGCGCATGCGTTTCCATGTCCACGCCAACGAACCCGGCGTCGCCCAGCCGGCGTTTCTCGTCCGTCCGCGCCACTTCATCCACCGTTGCCAGCGGGCCAACGCGCGCCGGCATCCCGTGGGCCTGCAGGGCCTCGATCAGAGCCTCCACCGTTCCTGGATCCGCCGGCGTCGGATGAGCAAACAGCGGTCCGGCGCCATCGCCCACCAGCAAGTCGCCCGGAGCTTGCCCGGGCAGGGTCCCGCCAGCCACGCCTACGACCAGGAGTTCGCCAATCAGCCCGCTCTCCAGGGTGCGCTGCAGGTTGGCGGCGGATCTGCGAGCGCCCTGACCGGCCACGATCCCAATGACTTCGACGTCGTCGAATCGATAGCGCCGGGCGCCGCCGACTTCCGGTACCGACAATCCCGCCGTGGCCTCTCCAACAAACGCGTTCAGTTCGGACCTCGTCGGCGCCAGCACACCCAGCACCGCCGACGCTGCTGCACGTGAACGCATCGACCCCGCTTAGTCCGCCACGAAGAACGTGTGCCGCGCCGGTTGTGCAACCACCTGCTGGTAGTCCTCGACCTGCCCGACCGGTTCGCCATCGATGAGATATGGTGTTGGTCCTCGGAGCACGAATTCCGCACGGTCGAATCGGTTGTAGACCGTATGCGCCAGTCGCAGCCAGCACATGGGATCCGCCTCCGACGAGTCAAGGTCGGCCCACAGCATCGGACCAGTGTCCATCTGGAACAGCACGCGCTCCGGCTGGTAATTGAATGTCTTCACCGGATACTCCAGCACCGCCCGTCGCGTGCCGCTCTGGTTCGCGATCTTCGTCTGTACCACAACCTGCGCCAGCGACTCCGCCGCCGCAACCAATGCCGAGTTGCTGGTGGCGGCCCGCGGACTCGGCAGCGTCGTCAGCGCGAAGTCGAGTTCGAGGTACCGCTCGTCGATGGGCACCGCCTGCGGCCTGGGCTCGGGGTCGCTTAAGTCGCGGCTGAAGCGCAACGCCCGGTCCTTGCCTTGCGCCCAGGCCAGCCGGTACTCGCCGCCCGGTTGTTGGATGCAGGAATCGTCCCGGTACATCCACTCGGTTCGGCACGGCGCGATCAGGTAAAACTCCTCATCCGCGCCTGTGGTCGAGTCGATTACACGCGCCCGCGCGTCCAGCAGAATGCGCACGCTGTTCCCGTACGGCATGTGCCCGGGCGTGCGCACATCCGCCGTTATCGGCGCTGTGGTCCAGCGTAGGTACGATTGGCTGTAGTCAAGGGGGTGCATGGCGGCGAAGCGGCGAGCAGCCAATCCGCTACTGTGCGCGCACGGCTGTGGCGCTCTGCGTTCCCCTGTCCGGCTAGCCCGTGGTCCGGGGAATGGCCTGCAGCATTGCCCCTACGTCCACGCTACACCCGCCGCGCCCATACGCGCCGTCGAAGGCGTCGCACTGCAAGCGCTCTGCCGCGGTTCCGGCGAGATCGCATACCTGCGTCAGGTTGGGGGCCGGGCTTCGCGGTGGAAGCGCTGGCATCCCCAGGAATTGTCCGCCAAAGAACTCACAGGAGGCTTGCAACTCAACGGCCCCGGTCGGACGAGATTGCAGTCGATGCTCCTCGTTCGCGAATTCCGCGTTCTCGATCTGAAACCGTATGCCGATCACGATGAGCGCTACCAGCCCCACCACCACAACGACGCTGAAGATGCGCATGCCGTTGCGAATAATGAAAGGTTCTCGTTCAATCATCCTGGGGCGCTCCGAACGCAACTGTCAGCGAAAGCCGGCCCGCGTACGATAGGCGAAAGTCGCCGCAAACTTCCACTCGATTTCCAACGGCACTCACGGCGCGCGTTCCGGTCCGCGGTCCAGGAACTCCCGATAGAACTGTTCCACGCGGTCGGCGTCGAATTCGTCGAACGGCTCCTGCCAATTCCACGCGATCAGCATGAAGCGCGAACCAAAGTCCTCCGCATAGGGCGTGGCCAGCAATTTCACCTCGCCAAACGCGCCGTCCGGCAGTGACGCATAGACCTTGCCGATGTCCGCTCGCACCTGCTCGCAGTCGTCGGTACAGGTGTAGAGCAAGACGATTGCGCCGTGCTCGAGGTTGTGGACCCAGTAGCCGGGGTTTACCGGTTCCTCGAAAACGCCATACCTCGACCAGGTCGGATAGTGATCGCCCGACGCGGGCGGGTTTGCCTCGTGCTCAACGACGCTGCCTTCGGCCACGTGCTGCCGGCCTTCGTTCTCGATCCGGATCCGTTGAGGCGCGTCGGTGTCTGGTCCTCGACCAAGAGCGATTACCAAGACCGCCAGCGCCGCGATCACGCCGGCCCCGAGCACCGTCAATCCGGCCGCTTGCAGACGACGCATCGTGCGTGCGGCCCGCTGGCGTTCCGCACGAGCGGCGCGACGACGCGCTCGGCGGGCTTCGGCAGCTGATGGTCGGGATGTACTCATGAGTTCTTCTCTCAATATTGCCAAAGCCGCCGCACGGCCAGCCGGATGCGCCAAAATAGACGGTCGCTTTTCCCGGTACCTGCCATGGCCTCCACCTCCGTCGGACTTATCGGCCTCGCGGTGATGGGCCGCAATCTGGCCCTCAACATCGAACGCAACGGCTTTCCCATCACGGTCTTCAACCGCACCGTCGAGCGCACCGACGAGTTCCTAGCCGGCGAGGCGGCGGGCACGTCCGTTCGCGGCGAGCGAACGCTGGAAGCGTTCGTGACATCACTCCAGCGCCCCCGCCGCATCATCCTTATGGTGCAGGCCGGTCGCGGCGTGGACGCCGTGCTGGATCAGCTACTCCCGCTGTTGGCGCCCGGCGACGTGGTGATGGATGGGGGGAACTCGCATTTCCACGACACCGCGCGGCGATTCAAGCGCGTCGGCGCCACTGACGTAATGTATCTCGGAACTGGGATCAGCGGCGGCGAGTCGGGCGCCTTGCTCGGCCCCTCGATCATGCCCGGCGGTCCCTCCGCCGCCTATGAGGCCATGCGCCCCGTGCTGGAACGCATCGCCGCCAAGACTGATGACGGACCCTGCACCGCCTACTGCGGCCAGTCCAGCGCGGGTCACTACGTGAAGATGGTGCATAACGGCATCGAATACGGCGATATGCAGCTGATCGCCGAGTCATACGCCATCCTCAAGGCAGCCGGGCTCACTCCGCCCGAGCTGGCCGATGTTTTCAGCGACTGGAATGAAGCCGAGCTCGAGTCGTTCCTCATCCAGATCACCGCCGATGTGTTCCGTGTCCGGGATGCCGACGCCGACGGCTTCCTGGTCGATCACATCCTGGACGCCGCTGGCCAGAAAGGCACGGGTCGCTGGATGTCGCAGGACGCGCTGGAACTCGGTGTGCCCATCCCGACCATCGACGCCGCCGTTTGGTCGCGCAACATCTCCGCCCGCAAGGACGAACGGGTTGCCGCTGGCGGCAGCCGTGCGGGGGTCACGTTGGAACGCACGCCGCAACTGGTCGAGCAGGTCCGCCAGGCGTTGTATGCCGCCAAGACTTGTTCCTACGCCCAGGGCATGGCGCTCCTGCGCACGGCCTCTCTGGAGCGGGTCTACGGCATCGACCTGTCGGAAATGGCCCGCATCTGGAAGGCCGGCTGCATCATTCGGGCCCGGCTGCTGGGGCTCATCCAGGGCGCCTTTCGCAACGACCCGGACCTGCCTAACCTGATGGTGGAACCATCGTTCGCCAGCCAACTGTCCGGCGCCCAGACCGCCTGGCGTACCGTGGTCGGCGCGGCCAAGTCCGTCGGCATTCCCTGCCCCGCCCTCAGCGCGTCACTCGACTACTACGACGCCTATCACTCCGCCCGTCTGCCGGCCAACCTCATCCAGGCCCAGCGCGACTACTTCGGCGCCCACACGTACCAGCGCACCGATCGCGACGGCGTATTCCACACCCGCTGGGAATCGGGCGCCCACGCTGGTAGCGCGGCCAGCGAACCAGCCGGATAGACTCGCAGACGACTAGGCTATCTTGTGCCGAAGTCCATGCGCAGCAGACCCGCGGACTCGTGGGAATCGGGGAGCCGAGCCGAGTCACGGCTCCCGGCGTGCCGGCTCCGTGGCCCCCTACTTATTTTTGCGTGGATCTTCCTGACCGCCATTGCCCTAGGTGGGTGCAACGGCGGCGAACAAGTGGTTGCGGCTCGCCCACCCCCCGCATCTCCGCCACCCTCCACGCCGGAGCCCACACCGACTCCCACGCCGGAGCCAACCGCCACGCCCACGCCGACACCCACTCCCACACCTGAGCCAACCGCCACACCCACGCCGACACCCGGTCCGCTGACTGCAGCACAGATCTTTGAGCGCATCTCGCCGTCCATCGCATTCATCCAGACTCGGACCGGCTCCGGCAGCGGTGTTTTGATAGACGGCGGATACGTCGTCACCAATGCCCACGTCGTCTGGCCATTCAACGCTGTCCGCATCGTGTTCCCAGACGGCACTGAGTTTCTAGATGTACCGGTGCATGGCTCGGACCTTATGGCGGACCTCGCCGTTCTCGGGCCGATTGATGCGTCCGCGTCGCCGCAAGAACTCGCGAACGGGGAAGACCAAGCCATAGGCACCGACACGTACCTCATCGGTTATCCAGGCGAGGTGGACGAGTTTCCCGTACCGGCAATTACCCGCGGTCTCATTTCTCGTATTCGGAAGTGGGAGTTGGCCGGGATCACCTACTTTCAATCCGATGCAATGATCGCGGGAGGACAGAGTGGTGGGGTATTGGTATCCACAACCGGACAAGTCATCGGCATTAGTGGATACTCCTTTCCTGATACCTCGTTCGCAATTATTGCGTCCGCGACCGACCTGCAGCCGCGGGTCGAAGGGTTGATCGAGGGCAAAGATGTATCCCTGCTCGGAGACCGAAGAATCGATTTTGCCAACGAGAGTTCCGAGCACAACCTTCGAATGGACGGCTATTGGGATCCACAAGCCTTCATATTTGATCGCCCATCAAACTCTCTTGTTGAAATCGAAGTAGAAGGTGTAAACGATTTAGCCTTCGCAATCCTTGACTTAAATGGAGAGGAAATACTGCCACTTGTTGACGACAATGAGGGTGGAACTGAATCCGGATCGCTGACAACAGACTACCATGAGCCGTACTTTGTCGTTGTGACTCAAGACACTGAGTTTCCTGGAGACTTCACGATTAATGGCAATGATACTGTTCTTGCTCCCATCAATGATCCTGATGATGGGATGACAGTAGCGCCGGGCCAGACAATCTTCGGCAGCATTGACTATCCAGGCGACACCGATGTGTTCGTTATCGACATGCACGAAGGTCAGCAAGTATCAATCTCCGTTCAGTCAGTAGTTATCGATGCATACTTAATTGTAGATTTTGTCGGCGCTATTGGCGACCAGATGGCTGAAGACGACGATAGCGGCGGTGGTATGTTCGGGTTGGACTCGCACCTGGTCTATACGGCGAAACGCAGTCGCCAATTCCTGATTGTTGTGTCGGATGCTTTTGATAGCGATATGGGCGGATACATCCTGCTCGTTTCAAGGACTTTCTGACGCAGTCGTAGTCCGCTCCATGAGAGAACGACCAAGTGCCATTCTCTCATCCTGCTAGCCGGCTCGCGTCGTGCGACGAAGTGTTCCGGAAGCTCAGTACAAGCCGTGCTTGGCTGCCCCGTGCGTTGTCGGGATCCTAGCGGCGGGGTCATCCGCAGATCGGGCCAGCTTCAGGACGGCGCAAGTTAGCGGCGCTCCGGCGAGCGACTCGCGGACGCGCTGGGCTAGTGTTTCCGAACGCGGTTCGTCAGTCGGATCGCCGCTGTGATATGTGACGGCGCAGCTGCGGCAGGATGGCCTGCTGCTGCGCGTGGTTCAGATACAGCGACACGTGGCCACGGTCGGATTTGCGCAGTTGCACCACGCCACCCGCGCGTCGGTAGCCGTCGAAACTTTCCCAAAACCAGAAGCGGCCCGTGTGCAGACCGACCCCTCGGTCAGTGAAGCGGTACCGAACCGGAAACAGCAGCCACCCCGCAACCAGCAGTAGCGACACGACATCGGCGCCGTCAGCCGCCCAGGTTCCCGGCAGCAGCTTCACCCCAAGGAAAACTCCGAGGATCGGCAGCAGATACCAGCGGAACAGTAGGATCCGCGCCCGGAACGACGTCCGTAACTGCATCGCCTCGCGCCCCGGCCACGGCCGTGCCCAGGGGTTGATGACTCCGCTCACCATCGCCCCAAAAAAAACCGCCGCCAGCGCTACGCTCGCATACCGAGTCACGTCAGACCCGTCCAAGTGTCCACTCCCAACGTCTGCTGGTGGCCTCCCGCGATGCTATCAGGACCATGTCGATGCACGACTCACTCCGAGAACAACTGCCGATCCATGCCGCCCGAAGACCTTGCCGGCCCGGGACGCCGCCTACAGTAAACACCGGCCCCACACCGCGCTGGATGGCTCACCGCCGATGCTGGTCCTTGTCAACAAGGCTCGTGGGAGTCACAGCTAGGCCTCGAAGGAGGTGCCGACGTGCCGGTGACCGTGGACGAGCAAGTCCATGCGGGCAAGGAGAAGGATGACACCCTCACCCGAGCCACTAAAGCAGGACGCACGACCCAGCGCGTTTCTGAGCAAGAGGTACTAGCCGTCTTGCGGCAGCGAGATGGAGGATGAATAGGCGGCCGCCTTAAGTCGCGACCTGCGCCTGCTGCGCAGCGTGCAGATGCGCCGCAGAGTCGAGCGACTGATCGAAGAATCGAAGTCGGCCTCAACAATTGCCGAGATCACCCGTGCCGCCAGAGTTAGATCAGGATCGGGGCACTACGAGCGAATCGGGATTGGAGACTATCGACTCGGCCGCGCGCTCGAAAAAGACTCGCTCGTGCTCGTCAGATTCTTGCATCCACGCGCTGTCTGCCGATTGTCTCCTTAGCACCCCCAAACAGCAGGAGATGACACCGGTCGCCGGTTACCAGGCCGTCGGCCCAGGCCTCGACCACCCAAACCAGGATTCGGTTATCCGCGTCGCCGCGGTCGACCATGTCTGCCTGCCGCCGAGGCTCAGTGTCCGTGGCTCGCGGCAGTCAGGACAGGGCGTCCCGACCACAGCGTCCTCGACACCCAGGTCCCGGCCGGGGCTCAGGTGGCGAACCGAAACGCGAAGAGCCTGGCGGCGCGCATCGCGAACCGAACACGCACGGGCGTCTCCCGCGGTACGCCCAGGTCGGAGTTCCTTCCGCACGTGACCGTGTGGCGCAGATGGTTGCCGAGCACTCGATCACTGTCGGCGAGTGAATGACCGGGGACCGGCCGTCCCTGTGCGTCCTGGAGTTCGACTCGGCCCGCGCCAGACGCTGATGCATCCACGTTCAGTTCCAGCCGATCCCCCGTGAATGTCAGTGGTAGTGTCACAAGCTCGCCGCCGGTGTACGGAAACTCGGCTGCCACAAACCCGTCAAGGCGCTGTTCCGTCCACCGGATCACGCTGCCTGGGTTGTTGGCGGGCCAGTGTCCGTGTGAGTGGTCAAATGCGGTGTGGTACTGGAGGACCCGATCGTCTCGTCATACCAGGCCCTGGGCCGCGTCGACCACTCGCTGGTCGGGGCCTTCAACGTCTAGGCCGACACACGGGCGTCGGTCGGGGCGAGTCCAGGTCACGCCGTCCCGGCTTACCGCCAACTGAATGTCCCTCAGCCCGTCATTCCGTGTGGGATCCACGTCCTGCTCTTCGTCCACGGTCAGGTGGTGGGACATGGACATCGTCGCGAGATACACGTCCTCGGCTCCCGGGTATTAGACGACGGAGGGGTGTAGATGTCCATGTCCTCTGGATCCTCGTCCACGCAGATGCCTCCTCAGACGATCGCAGCGGCGAACGGTTGGTCCAAGTAGCCCGGAATACTCAGATTCGCGGTACGTGCGAGAGCTCAGGCAAATCCGTAGCGCCCGCCGGGACCGGGACGTGGCTCCTAAAGGCAGCGTTGGTGTAAGAGCCCACGCGTGCACGCAGGCGGTGCCCCAGACTTGCGACCGGCCTCGACGCTTTAAGCCGACCGTCGGGCCCCTTGGCTGTTTGGCAGCCCCAGTCGCGTTGGAGGTCCCGCTATTGGCAGATATCTGGCAAGTTCGTAGTCAGTACATCCAGCCGAGCTTCCGATCAGGGGCTACCGTCATCTGGATCCAACCGGGCCGCGCCCGAAACGCTTCCATCGTCGCTGGATCGTCCAGGAATACCTGTCCGGCGCGGTCGACGCATGACGCCACTGCATACGCACCATGAGGATTCGCGTCGGCGACACAGAAAATGACCCGCCTCACGGGCTCGCGTGAGCCACACATCGCCCTACTCGTAGCAACCGAAGCTCCGCTTCCAATCCACCGGCCACCACACACTCGGTGGATTGGAAGCCGGTCGGTGCCTGAGTCATCCCGGTGTCATCCTCAGGTCCCGTCAGGTAGACGTCCAGATCCTGCGCCGCCGGCCGCTGGGAGGGCGGCAGGGCGTGGGCGAAGAGGTCCGCGGTCGTCGTCCTGGCGCCACGGCCCGGCCACTTCCAGACCATCACCAGTGCATGTCCGGAACGCGGCGGCAACGACGCCTGTGTGCGGCGCAGATGGTTGACCTCCATAACATCCGCAAGGCGCCTTTCGAATTCCAGTCGGCGCATCCGTCGTATCGGCGAGGTGTCCGTCTCGCCCTCGACCTCCACCCAGAGAGCCGACCCCTGCGTCGAACTATCGCCGGAAGCAGCCGTTCCAGCGCCCTGTCCTATACTCGCGAAACAGGTATGTGCACGATGTCCCGAACCTGATGGCCGGCCATTCCAAGTGGGCGCAGATCAAGCGCCAGAAGGCCGTCACCGATGCCAAGCGCGGCCAGCTATTCACCAAGCTGGGGCGCGATCTCACCATTGCCGCTCAGCAGGGCGGCCCGGACCCAGGCGGCAACTTCCGTCTTGAGCAGGCCATTGCCAAGGCCAAGGCCGCCAACATGCCCAAGCACAACATCGCGCGGGCCATTCAGCGCGGCGTCGGCGGTGGGTCGGATGGCGGACAGCTCGAGGAACTGCTGTACGAGGGGTACGCCGTGGATGGCGCCGGGCTGCTGATCGAAGTCGTCACTGACAATCGCAACCGCTCCGTCGCCGAGGTACGCAACGCCCTGAACAGGCTCGGTGGCACCTTGGCGGCCAGCGGCGCGGTCGCCTGGCAGTTCGAGACGCGTGGAGCCATCGAAATCCGTCTCGACGGCCACGACCCCGAAGACCTTGAACTCGCCGCGATCGACCTTGGCGCCATCGATGTCGAACACACCGACGAATCGGTCTTCGTCTATACCGAGGCAACCGATCTGGCTCGGGTCAAGACCGAACTGGCTGCCGAAGGCGCCGAAATCACCTCGGCCGAACTCACCAAGTCGCCCACCACGCCGATGACGCTGGGGGATGATCGAGCCGCTCGCGTGCTGGCCATGATCGATTCCATCGAGGATTTGGACGATGTCCGCCGCGTCCACACCAACCTGGAACTCAGCGATACCCTGCTTGAGCAAATTGGTGCCTGAGCCTGGCCGGTTGACCTCCCCCGTACCGCTACCAGACCAGAGCCGAGGACACGAATGCCGGGCTGCGCTGCGGCTGGCCCGGCGAGAGGACGTTACCTGTGCTGACGCTCGGCATTGACCCCGGCACCGCCCGCTTTGGCTTTGGTCTGGTGGAAGGCGACCGCAATACGCACCACGTCACCCACGGCTGTCTGACGACGCCTGCCGGCCAGCCGTTGGGGTCCCGCCTGGCACGAATCCGCGACGGCCTGCAGCGGCTCTTCGAGCGCCATGCCGTTACCGACGTCGCCATCGAGCGTCTCGGCTATGCGCGTCGCCTCACCTCCGCGGTGGACGTCTCGCACGCCATCGGCATTGCCCATTTGGTCGCCGCCGACCACGGCGTTCCGGTCGAGGAATACGCTCCGCCCGAGATCAAGCTCGCCGTCACCGGCTATGGCGGTGCTGACAAGGACAGCGTTCAGGAGATGGTCCGTCGCTTCCTCGACTTGCAACGCCCGCCCCGACCTGACCACGCCGCCGACGCCCTCGCCGTCGCCATCTGCCACATCAACTCGTACGAGTCCCGCGCCCTGGAACGCGAAGTCGGCGTCCGGTGATTGCCGAGCTGCACGGCAAGGTCACCGAGCGTCGCGAGGAGAGCCTGGTCGTCCTGGCCGAGGGCACCGGCATCGGACTCGAGGTCATCGTCCCGGATCGGGCGTTGACCGACCCCGGCGCCAGCGTCCACCTCTACACCTCCCTCCACGTGGCCTCTGACGGTGCGCTCCTCACCGGATTCGAGACCCCAGAGGAACTGCGCGTCTTCAAGGCGCTCATCAACGTCAACGGCGTCGGACCGCGTATGGCGGTCCGTGTCCTTTCCACCCATCCGGCCAGTCGCATCTACGAGGCTCTCGACCAGGAAGACCCCAAGCCGTTCCAGGCTGTCTCCGGCATCGGCGCCCGAACCGCCAACCGCATCATCCTCGAACTCCGCGGCAAGCTCGTCCCCGAGGACAAACCCCCGGCCGAGACGGCGGACGACGAAAACTCCCGGGAAGTTCTGGAAGCGCTCCTCGGCCTCGGCTACACCAGAACCGAAGCCACCATCGCTCTTAACCAGACTATCGGAGAAGCCCTGTCCGTCGAAGCCCGCATCGCCAGTGCCTTGCGCGACCTTGGCTCCCGGGGCCGGCCCGCATGACCGAGCGTGTCGTCGCGGTCGAGTCCGCCGCCGGCGACCAGCCGCTGGACCGCGCCCTCCGTCCTCGCGACCTCTCCGACGACGAGTTCATCGGTCAGGAGAGCATCAAGCGTGCGCTCCGGCTCATGATTCGGGCGGCCAAGCAGCGCGGCGAACCCGTCGATCACATCCTCCTCGGTGGCCCCCCCGGTCTCGGGAAAACCACCCTCGCCCACATCGTGGCGAACGAAATGGGAGGACGCCTTCGCGTGACCTCCGGACCCGCCCTCGAACGACCCGGCGACCTCGCCTCCACCCTCAGCAGCCTCGATGCGGCCGAGGTCCTTTTCATCGACGAAATCCACCGCCTCGGAAAGACCGTCGAGGAAATCCTCTATCCCGCCATGGAAGACTTCGCTCTGGACATCGTCGTCGGCGCCGGCAAGGCCAGCGCCAGAACCTATCGCCTGGCGCTACCGCACTTCACCGTCATCGGCGCCACCACCAGCGCAGGCTCCCTGACCTCGGCCCTTCGTGACCGCTTCGGCTCCGTTCACCGTCTGGAGTTCTATAGCGCGCGGGAGTGCGCCCGCATCGTCCGGCGCTCCGCCGACATCCTCGGCGTCACCATCACCGATGCCGGCGCCCTGGCCATTGCCCAACGCTCGCGAGGTACGGCCCGTGTCTGCAACCGCCTCCTCCGCCGCGTCCGTGACTTTGCCGAAGTCGAGGCCGACGGCACCATCACCGACGCCGTGGCCGATGACGCCCTTGCCGAGATGGACGTCGACCAGCAAGGCCTTGACGCCATGGATCGCCGCATCCTTACGACCCTCATGGACTCGTTCAATGGCGGTCCTGCCGGGCTCCAGGCCCTCGCCGCCACGCTGGCCGAAGATGTCCCCACCCTCGAGTCCTACTACGAACCCTTCCTGCTCCAGGGCGGCTTCATCGCGCGTACGCCGCGTGGCCGCGTCGTTACCCGCCTGGCCTACGAACACCTCAACCGCGAACCGCCCCGCGCCGCGCCCGAACAGGCCGCGCTCCTCTGACGTGAAGCCCGAATGCCCGCAGCGCCTGCACGCCACCGTCCGCGGCCGGGTGCAGGGTGTGGGATTCCGATTCTTCGCAGCGCGCGTCGGCCGCCGCCTCGAGATTTGCGGCCATGTCCGCAACCTGCCCGACGGCCGCCGCGTGGAAGTGATCGCCGAGGGTTCGCGCCCGGCGCTGGACGTACTCGTTCAGGAGTTGCAGGCTGGACCACCGCTCGCACGCGTCGAATCCGTTACCGTGAGGTGGTCGCCGCCCGCCGGCGATCTCCAGCCGTTCGGCGTTCGCGCCTAGGGACCAGGTGATGCAACACCTACCGGACTCCCCAGCGTCTCTCCGCGGGGCTGCAGTCGCCCCGCGGAGTCGCCACCGCGGGATGCAGGTGTTCGCGTGGGTGTCAATGTTCCTCGCGATCGGACTCCTGGTCGCCCTCATCGTCTTCGTGCCGCGCGCCGTCGGCGCCCTGTTTAGCGGCGTCAGCGAATCACGCAGCACGTCGGCCGCTGTTCTTGAAGGAACCGTCCTGGTCCAGCCTCCCTCCACCGCCACCTGGCAGGGCATGGCGGAGCGGTCTGAACTCGACGAAGGAACCCGTCTTCGCACGGACGACCGGGCACGTGCCTTTTTGCGAACCCGCGAGGGTTCAACCGTGCTTCTCTACAACGACACCGAACTCGCCGTCCAGCGCATGCGCTACGGGCGCTTCAATCCCGCCTTACAGGACAGCGTCCTGCGACTCTTCCAGGGACGCGTGCAGATTGGCGTGGCCTTGCATCCGGCCGCCCTCGATCGGCGCATCAGCGTGCTCGCCGGCGATGGCCGTCTGGACCTGGGCGAGGGCAGCTTCCGCGTTGAGATGGAGCCCGATGGTGCCGTGCACCTGAGCGTTCGGCAGGGCGTTGCCTTGGTCTGGCTTGGTAGCCGCGTCCTGGAAACGCCCGCGGGTCGACGCGTTGTCCTCACTCCCGGTGGCGACATCCTGGGGCCTCTCCCGCTCGAACGCGACCTTCTCCGTGATCCACTCCTCGAGAGCATTGCCGACGGTTCGGCGTGGAGCACCTTCGTCGTCACTGAAGCCGGAACCGCCGGCACGGTGATCCCCGGTAACGACGCTGTCTGGTTTGAACGCCAGACACCGGACGAAAGCACCGACCGCCACGGCGAAAGCGGCATCGCCCAGGACCTCGACCGCGAAGTTCGCGACTATGTCAGCCTGAGGCTCCGAACCGACGTGCGCACCGAGCATCAGACGCTGTCCGGCGGCGGCACGGCCGGCACTGAATACCCGTTGATGCTCCGACTGACCTATCTTGATGAGGAAGGCCGCGAGCAGATCTGGGCCACCGGCTTCTACCATCGAAACGAGGCCGGCCTGAGCGTCAAGCTCGGGCGCGAGATTCCGGCCGGCGAGTGGATAACCTTCGACCATCCGACGCTTCTGCAAGAGATTCGGCCGGCCCCTGTCCGCCTCCGTCGAATCGAAGTTCTTGGCAGCGGGTGGGAATACCGGTCGGCCGTCCGTCGCGTGGAGCTCACCGGCTATTAGTTCCGCCGCCCGCCGCCTCACCGCCGGCGTGGACGCGATTGAAATCGCTCGCATTCAGGCTGCGCTCGACCGCTTCGGCGAACGCTTTATCCGCCGCCTGTACACCGAGCGCGAACAGCACTATTGCTGGGGACGCGCCGAAGAGCTCGCCGCTCGATTCGCGGGCAAGGAGGCCATCTCCAAGGCCCTCGGCACCGGCATGCGCGGCGTGCTCTGGCGCGAGCTCGAGGTGCTGAACGACCGACGCGGTAAGCCCACCGTCCATCTCCACGGCGCCGCCGCCGCCCGCGCTCGAGAACTCGGCTTAACCTCATTCGAAATCAGTCTCACGCACAGCCGCGAACTCGCCATCGCCTTTGTCGTCGCAACCGCGGACTGACCCCAGTGATCGGTGCGCGCACCGCGGACCCGGGTCCCGCCAATAATCGCGTCGTCGACGTGGCGGAAATGCGAGCCCTCGAAGCTCAGGCGCCGCCCGGCGTCAATCTCATGCAGAACGCCGGCCAGGCCATCGCCGCCGCCATTCTGCGGCGCGCCGGGTCCCAGGGTGGCAAGTCCGTCGTTGTATTGGTCGGTCCCGGTGACAACGGCGGCGACGTCCTCATCGCCGCCGCTCACCTCGCCGCCGCCGGCGCGCGGGTCACCGCCTGGGCCTCCCGGGAGCGTCCCGACGATTCGCTTGTGACCGCCGCAACCGCTCGCGGGGTGCGCTGGCGTGTGTGGGCCGGCAATCGGCGCCCGCTGACACAGGACGTCCGTCAGGCTCGCTGCCTCGTGGATGGCCTGCTAGGTATCGGCAGCAGCCCACCGCTCCGAGGTCCCGTTGCCGACATTATGGCTTCGCTGCCGCGAGTTACCGGCCAGATTCGCATAGCCGTCGACATCCCCAGCGGCATCGATTCTGACACCGGAGCCGCCGACGCCTCGGCCTTTCCTGCACACCTAACGCTCGCCACCGGCCCGCTGAAGCTCGGTGCCTTGTTGCACCCGGCCGTCGAATTCGCCGGCCGCCAGATCGCCCTGGATATTGGCCTTCCCGCCACGACCTACGTGCCGCTTCAGACCTCGCGAATCGACGCCCGAACGGCGCGCCGTCTCCTGCCCGCCCGACCGCTCGACGGTCACAAGGGGACCTTCGGCCGCCTGGCCATCGTCGCCGGTTCCGTTCGCTACCGTGGAGCAGCCGCGCTCGCCACGATCGCCGCGCTGCGCGCCGGCGCTGGCCTCGTCACCCTCGCCTCCGTCGAACCGGCCTGCGCCGCCACCGCCGCCCTGGCCCCCGCCGCCACCTTTGTCTCCTTGCCGGCATCCCCAACGGGCCAGCTCGCCGCCACCGCCACCAATGTTTCGGACGAGGTTGCCCGCCCTACCGCGCTTCTCCTAGGTCCCGGCCTGGGTCGCAGCGACTCAAGCGACGCGCTCGTCTTGGGCCTGCTCGACACGCTGAAGGACACCCCAACCGTGATCGATGCCGATGGCCTCAACGCTGTAGCCGATCGAGTCGATCTCTTGAAAACCCTTGGCCCGCGATGCATCCTCACCCCGCATCCCGGCGAACTGGCGCGGCTCCTGCGCCTGGCCTCGCCCCCCGAAGGCCGGGATCGCCTCGCGGCGGCCAAGGATCTGGCCGTTCAAACGCAAGCCACCATCGTGGCCAAGGGCTCGCCCACCTTCGTCTGCACCGGCAACCGCGTGCGTATCCTCGCCCGACCCAACCCGGCGCTGGCAGCGGCAGGCTCCGGTGACGTTCTGGCGGGCGCCACCGCGTCGTTGCTGGCCCAGGGACTGCCGGCTTCGGCTGCCGCGACCCTCGGTGCCTGGCTCCACAGCCGCGCGGCCCGCATCGCCGGCGGTCGCGACGACCGTGGCGTGCCCATGGAACAGGTCGCCGCTGCTGTCGGAGCGGCGGCCAACCTGCGGCAAGCGCGTCCTCGCCGGCGACCATGGCGCCGCCACCGCCGCCACCGCCGCCATCGCCGCCCACCCTGGCGTCAGTCGGGCACCCCGTAAGTCTCCCAGAGCTCCGTGACCAGGGACTCGGCGGTCGCGTGCTCGAATCCTCGCCGCACCAGGAACGCTCCCAGTCGCTGTCGAAACTCTCCAAACCCGCACCCGTGGAGGCGACCGGCCTGCCGCTCCGCCAGGGGCCGTGCCACAACAGCCTCGTCCGGGTACCAACGGCTCAGGGCGTCCTCGGCCAGCTCCTCGCTGACGCCTTTTGCCCGCAGTTCTTCCGCCACCAGGCGCCGTCCACGCGCCCGGCCCCTGGTCCGTGCGCGGATCACGGCCGCGGCGAAGTCCGCATCGTCGATGTAGCCAAGATCCCGCAACCGGGCCAGTACTGGCTCCGTGTCGTGGGCATCGACGCCGCGTGACGTCAACCGCTGGCGCACTTCAGCTTCGGAACGGGAACGAGACGCGAGGAACCGCAGGGCGATAGCCATTGGGTCGGCGCGCCGTCCGCGACGGGCTCCCATCGATGGAGCTGGGTCAGTCCCTGCTCTGGTCGCTTGAGCCGCGGCTGCCAATCAGTTCTGGCCACGGCGCCAGTCGGCGCTCCGTTCCCGCGAACAGGCGCTGCAGATTGTCCAGGTGCTGCGAAATCAGAAATATCACGAATATTGCGACAAGCGTCACGTGGAAACCGGTCACGCCAAGGCCCAGCGCATAGAACACGATCGCGCCGACCAGGAATCCCAGGGCGCCGACCAGCGAGCCCAGCGAGACGTAGCGTCCAATCGCAACGGTGGCCAGGCCAACCGGAAAGCCCACCAGGGCCGCCAGCGGCGCCAGCGCGATCACGGCTCCCGAACTCGTTGCCACCCCGCGGCCGCCGCGTAGGCCAATGAAGACCGACCAGTTATGTCCGATAGCTGTTAGTACCGCCACGAGAAGCGGGACAAGCTCCAGGTCACCAACCAGCAGTCGAGCGACCAGCGTCGGCACGAATCCCTTCAGCATGTCGCCGACAAAAACCAGTATCGCCGCGCCTCGACCCACGGTTCGGTACACATTGGTCGCGCCGGAGCGCCGGCTGCCGTGCTCCAGAATGTTGATGCCGAATCCGATGCGGCACACCAGCCAGCCCATCGGCAGCGCGCCGAACAGGTACGCACCGACCAGGAGGCCGATGACCTGTACGGCTTGGATCGTCGTCACCGGGAGCGCCCCACAACCCGACGATTATTCCGCCAGCTTCGGCCCGCCCCGCTCCGCTGTCAAACCAGAACAGCGCACCTCAGGACGACCGCAAACTCAGGCGCATCGGGGTCCCGTCAAACCCAAACTCCTGCCGCAGTCCGTTCTCCAGGTAACGCACGTAGCTCCGATGTACGTGTTCGGGATTCGAGAAAAACAGCGCAAACTCCGGCGGCGCGGCCCCAGTCTGCGTCGCGTACTTGAACCGGGCGGAGCGGCCGCGTCGTGAGGGCAAGTCGCGCCGCCCGACCCACGCTCGCAGGAACGCGTTCAGGCGCGATGTTGGGATGCGTTGCTGCCGAATCCGGTGGATCTCCAGCGCCATCGGCAGCACGTGATCCAGGTTGCGTCCCGTCATAGCCGAGATTCGAGCCAATGGACTCTGCGGCAAGAAGTGGAAAATACGCGCCAGGTGGTGCTCCACGCGCGCTACCTCATCCTTACCCTTGACGAGATCCCACTTGTTCGCCGCCACCGTCACACCCTTGCCGGCATCAAGCACAAATCCCGCAACGTGGGCATCCTGCTGCGTCGGGCCTTCGAACGCGTCGATCACCACGACCCCCACGTCGGCGTACTGCATCGCGCGCATGGCCCGCAGCACGCTGTGCTGCTCGATGCCACGCTCGATGTGTCCGCGGCGGCGGATGCCGGCGGTGTCCACCAGCCAAACCTCGTTGCCCTCCCATTCCACCAGCGTGTCCACGCTGTCGCGCGTTGTCCCCGGCGCGTCGTGCACCAGCGCGCGCGCCTCACCCAGCAGCGCGTTCAGCAACGATGATTTGCCAACATTCGGCCGTCCCACAATGGCAATCCGTGGACGCGTGTCGGCCGCGGCGCGGTACTCCGAACCTGGCAGGCGCTCGGCGATGGCATCTAACAGGTCGCCCGTTGCCGTGCCGTGCATGGCAGAAATGGCCATCGGGTCGCCCAATCCCAGGGCGTAAAACTCCGGTACGCGGTCCCGATGCTGCGGCGCGTCCACCTTGTTCACCACCAGCAGGTGCGGCCGCTCGGCCCGCAGCACCTCGCGCGCCACCGTCAGGTCAAGGTCGGTCGGCCCCGTGGTCGCGTCGGTCACGATCAGCGCCAGGTCGGCCTCCGCCGCGGCTAGCCGCGCTTGCGCTTCCGCGTGTGCGGCCACCGGCGCCGGATCGCGCCAGGCAATGCCCGCCGTATCCACGATCGCAAGGCCCCGACCTCGCCACTCGATCTCGCCGTAAATTCGGTCCCGCGTCGTCCCTGGCTCGTCCGCCACCACTGCCACGCGCGAGCCCATCAGGCGATTGAACAGCGTCGACTTGCCGACGTTTGGCCGACCCACGATCGCGACCAGCGCCGCGCCCCGTCCCGCCGATGCGACTTGACTTGAACCGTCGGGGCTGCGTCTAGCCATACGGGCCCCGGTAGCTTGGCGGCAGGTTCGCGGCAATCGCTCGCATGATGGTGTCCCCCGCTGCCTCGAGCTCGTCGGCCGGAATCCGGCCCGGTCGACGCCCCAACTCCAGCGGTTCGCCAACCCTGAGGTTCACCGGCATTCGGCCCTTCGTGAGCCGCCGCCGCCAGGAGAACGCTTCGGTGCCCCAGATCGCCACGGGAATCACTGGTGCGCCCAACTTCATTGCCGCGTACGCTGCTCCCGGTTGCGGCTCGCGCAACTTCCCGTCCCGGCTGCGCGTACCCTCTGGATACATCATCATCGCCTGGCCACTTCGGAGGATGCGCAGCATCTGCCGAACCGCCGGCAGGTCCATCCCGTCCCGACTCACCGGCAGTACGCCCCAGGCGCGGCAGAGCCATCCAACCGTCGGCGACTCCACCACCTCACGCTTCGCCATGAACGTCAGGTACCGCGGCACGTAGGAGCCCGTCAGGATCGGGTCGAATTGCGTGAAGTGGTTCGACGCGACGATGACTGAGCCTTCCTCGGGAACCCGTTCCACCCCCGCCACGCGCACCCGAAAAAGGAACGGAAACACCACAAAGCGGCCCAGCAACTGCCAGAACGTGTAGATCGTCCTAATGATCCACGGCGGTTCCCAGCTCGAGTCCCTACGCACCTCAACACCCGCCCGCAAGGCCGCGCTCACGCAGAATGTCCTCGATCTGCGCCACGACGTCCGCCGGGCTGGAGTCCGCGGAGTCGATCCGCACCGCGTCGTTCGCAGCCGCCAACGGCGCGTCCGCGCGGGTGCTGTCGATCCGGTCCCGCGTCTCCAGCAGTCGGCGGACGCTGCCCAGGTCTATGCATTCGCCGTCCGCCCGGCGCTGCTCCCATTTTCGCAGGGCTCGGGTCTCCAGCGGCGCATCCAGGTAGACCTTCAACTCCGCTTCCGGCCACACCACGGTGCCGATGTCGCGTCCTATGGCCACTACGCCGCCCTGCCCAATCACCCGCCGCTGTTCACCCAGCAAATGAGCCCGAACCTCTGGTAGACGCGACACATCCGACACGATCGCTTCCACCGCGGCGCTGTAGACACCCTCGGTCACGTCTTCGCCTCCCGATAGCACGCCGGTGTAATAGGCCCCATCAGTCTCTGGACGGAACGCCAGATCGAGCCTGGCAATTGCCGGTAAGACCTCGTCGGCGTTCGCCGGATCGGCCCCCGCCCGCAGCGCAGCCAGCGCCGCCGCCCGGTAGAACAGCCCGCTATCCAGGGACAGATAGCCACGCCGCTCGGCCAGCAACTGCCCCACCGTGCTCTTTCCGGAACCCACCGGGCCATCGATCGTGATTACGGGCGCTGGCATGAGACGCACCAAACCCACAGACACCTTCGGGGGACGGTTTGCCAGTATAGGAATAGCATCCTCACAGACATCCGTTGCCCAACCGGGCCCGTCGCGGGCTCATATCTCGGCCAGCTGCGCCGTGAGTCTGGCGCACGGTTGGGCCGTTTGCTCGCTCGCCGTCGCCCCGCAATCTGTCGCCTACACTCAGAACATGCCCGTTACTCGACGCAATCCCCGTGCCTGACGTAACTGTCGCTGACGCCATCGCCGCTTTCCTAGCACAGCAGGGCGTCCGCCGAGCCTACGGCGTCACCGGCGGCGAGATGCTGCCGGTGCTCGACGCCTTGCAGCGCCACGGCGTCGATTTCATCCTGACCCACCACGAGGCGGCCGCCGCCTACATGGCCGACACCGAAGGCCAGCTCACCGGCCGGCCCGGCGTCTGCCTGAGCACCCTCGGGCCCGGCGCCGCCAACCTCTTCGCCGGTCTCGCCCAGGCCACGCTCGAGCGTTCGCCGGTGCTGGGCATCACCGCGGATGTCACGCCTGACGAAGCCGCCGGCCAGCGGCATCAGGTCTACAACA
>JAPOXI010000074.1 GCA_026707185.1 Chloroflexota bacterium | reverse complement strand
TGAGCCCCGATCGCTCAGCACAACGATGTCGCCGATGCGGTCGCCCGGAAGCTCGAACTTCTTCGCGGCGTCGGCTCGGGGCAGGGCGTCGTCGATACGCGCGTCGTCGCGCAGACGCTCAATGGCCGCATCCACCTGGTCGGGTGGCAGATGGACGGTGGCAAACGACCCCAGGCCCGCGTGATGCGTCACGTGCGGATCGGTGATCGGCAGCACCACCCGCAACGGCCCGGGCGCCGCCCCGTCCAGCAGCGTTTCCAGGTACACGATGTTGGGCGTGCCGTCCGGATGGCACTTGTCGTTCATGCCGTGGTCCGCCGTCATCAGGATCACGGCCCCCAGCGCGTCGAGCTCGGCAAGGCGGCCATCGAGCGCCGTGTAGAACGCGTCGGCCTCGGTCGTGCCGGGCGCATGGGTGTGCTGCACGAAGTCCGTGAGCGATAGATAGAGCAGGTCGGCCAGTCGCTCCCGCACCAGGTACACGCCGCAGGCCATCACGAAGTCGCTCATCCGGCCTGAGTAAATGTCCAGGTTCTCCCGCCCCATGCGCCGCGTGACACCCGCAATCCCATGCTCCTGCTCGGTCGTCTCGTGCGCCAATTCGCCGGAGAAGCAAATGCCGCGCCAGCCGGTAGCCAGCATGGTGCGCAGCTTGTCCTTGGCCGTGATGGCGGCCACCCGCCGGCCTTCCCGGCTGTACCGGGCAAACAGGGACTCGCAGCGCAGAAAGCGCGGGTGGTCCATCATCACTTCCGCCTCGCGCCTGGCGTCGTAGAAATAATTGCCCGAAATCCCGTGCGCCGCCGGCGGCCGGCCGGTCGCGATGGTCATGTTGTTCGGGTTGGTGAACGAGGGAATCGCCGCCGGCACGAGGTGATACGCGCCCTCCCGCTGAAAGCGGGCCATCGTTGGCATGCACCCATGGTCGATCGCCGCGTCCACATACGTCGGATCGGCGCCGTCGGCGCAAATCACCACCACCGGCGACAGGGATTCAGCCACCGGCAGCCTCCCCTTCAACACTCACATCCACGGCCAGTCTAGAGCCGCTGTCGGCTCCCGGTCGCCTTCCGGCCCGGGTCGAGTCCTTTAGGTGTCCGGGCTCTCACTTCGAGACCGAAGCATATGCGGCCTCTTCCGCTCGAGGCGCCCACCCGTTCGTGGTGAGCCGCCCCAGAGTCTTTCGGCGGGGCGTGTCGAACCACACCGCCAAGCGTCATCTTGCCGTTCTCGCGTAGAGCCTGCCCTGAGCCTGCCAAGGGATTCACCCGTGCCCGTCCCAGACCTCCAGCGCTCCTGGAATGTGCGTCCTCGGCATGCATCACCTTCCGCCAAATCCGTCCTCGTCCTCGGGACCGCCTACGAGGACCCGCACTCCCGCGGCATGTGCACCAGGCAAGGTTGGAAGTCTTCGTTGGGGCCTCGTCCTGAGAGCCCTCGATGGCGCTGGCAGTCGCAAGTTTCGGTGGCATAGGCTTCTGCCATGTCTTACCGGCAGCCGATGACTCGAAAGCGACGCTGGCTGCTGACGGCCGCGCTCGCGCTGGGGCTTGTCGCGATGGCATTGTCAGTTGCCTGGCGAGTGCGCGAAGCAAGTCTGGACACCAGGGTCGAGACCAGGACGATCCACGTGTACCACGCGGCCTCGGAGGGCGTTGAAAACCTGCCGGTCGACTTAGCCGCCGGGATGGTGCTGTCGACGGACGGTCCGGCAACGACCCGGACGGCGCCGTGCGAATACAGCTTTATCTCGCGCCCGCATGAGTCTCCATTCGGTAGTGAGATCGTCGTCTTTCGGGGCGTGATGCAGCAGCCGTCTGGGCGAGTAGGCTTCCGAGACTTTGACGGAGTTGGCATCCACGGGACACTTCACGTGGCTGGCCAGTTCAGCGTTCGCGAAATCCTGCGCGAATCGCACTTTCGCAGCAGACCAGACGACAAGATCTGGTTTTCAACCATTGGCTGCCAGCCATGGCGGGTCAACACGCCGGCCTGACGAGCAGGCTGCAGCGTACCCGGCGGAGAGCACCAGGCGTCCCTCCGGTTCTTCCGCGTCCCATGCCACAGCCCGGCCCCGTCCAGCGTTACCCGGATCGCCGAAGCTGTGCCTCAACGTCAGCCCCGTATCGGGTACGGAACCGGCGTCCCGGCCATTTGCTAATCACCTGCCATCGGTACTCAGAAAGAGCACCGTGGGCTTGATGACTCCGCAACCCCAACCTCCAAACCGCGGTAGCCAGGCGCGGGCCGGTCCTGCGTGCCGCAAATGAGCCGACCGATTGACGCACGCGGTCCCGTCCCGCCATTCTTCGGTGGCGCCCAGTCAAGGAATCCCAACCATGCAATACCGCAAACTCGGCGACACGGGACCTGAAGTCTCCGCTCTCGGCTTCGGCGGCTGGCCCATGGGCGGCGCCCGCTACGGATCCATCGACAACGACCTCGCCACCGCCGCCATCGGCCGCGCCCTCGACCTCGGCGTCACCCTCTTCGACACCGCCGTCGCCTACGGCCTCGGCACCTCCGAATCCCTCATGGGCAACGCCCTCCAGGGCCACTGGGACGACATCGTCGTCGTCACCAAAACCGGCGTCGTCCCCCAGCCCGACAATCCCGACACCTTCTACCGCGACTCAAGCCCCGAAACCATCAGATCCCAGTGCGAATTCAGCCTCAAGGCCCTCGGCACCGACTTCATCGACGTCTACCTCATCCACTGGCCCGACTTCGACACGCCCAGGGACGAAACCATGCGGGCCATGGAAGACCTCAAGGCCGAGGGCAAGATCGGCCACGTCGGCGTTTCCAACTTCTCCACCACCCTCATGGACGAGTGCCTCGCCGTCTCCCCAATCGTCGCCAACCAGGTCGGCTACCACATGCTCGACCGCCGCCACGCCGACGAGATCATTCCCTACTGCGCCACCAACGGCATCGGCGTCATGGCCTACGGCTCCCTCGCCCACGGCGTCCTCACCGGCGCCTTCAAACCCGACCACCAGTTCGAAGAAGGCGACTGGCGCGCGATGGGAACGGCCTTCGGCCTCCCGCTCTTCCATCCCGACTACCTGCCCGAAACCCTGGAGGCTGTCGACGAAGTCACCTCCGCCGCCGAGCAAGCCGGCCTCACCACCCCGCAGCTGGCCCTGCGCTGGGTCCTCGACGAACCGGCCATCTCCACCGCCCTGGTCGGCTTCCGCACCCCGGACGAGGTCGATGCCGCCGTCGACGCCCTGGAAGCCGATCTGCCCGACGGCCTGATGACTGGACCTGAGCAGGCAACCTTCGAGGCCTACCAGCGCCTCCTCGCCGGCGGGTCGCCCACCACCACCGACCAGGGGCCAGTCCGCCGAACCTAGCCTTCGACGACCACCGCTCCCAGCAGATTCGCACCGGCTTCCCGCAGGATCGCGCGCGCGCGGATCGAGTCGTCCCGATTCGTCCGCGCATGCACCACCGTCAGCAGCACGCCATCCGCCCGCGCCGCCAGCGCCCGCCCATCAGGCACATCCAGCAGCGGCGGCGCAGCCACAACCACCAGGTCATGACGTTCTGCTTCGCCGCGCAACCAGGCTCGCGATGCCGTTCCGGAAAGCAGCGCCGGATCGTCAGCCCTAACGGCCTCAGCTGTCACCACTGAGAGCTGAGGCGGAACAACGCGCTCTTCGGGACCCGCGTCGCCCCCCGTCCCGTCCACGTCCGCGTCAACCAGCAGCACCCGTCGGCCTGTCTGTGCTAGCGCCGCGGCCAGGTGGGCCGCCACGTGCCGTCGCGGCTCCTCCGCATGCGGGCTCGTAACCGTCACGACGGCATTCGCCCGCTCGCCCAGCGCCACCAGCGTGTTGGCGCGCAACTCCGTAAACCCCTCCGCCAGGGCATCACCGGACGGCAAGTCGGCGAGGATTCGAGGATCAGCCACGGGAAACCCTGGTCAGCGGCCAAACCAGCCAGATCGCCGCGACACCCAATACCGCACCCAGCACAAGCGCGATCGGCAACGCAACCTCAACCCGCGGCCACACCGGCGCCCCCGGCGGCCGCGCCGCGTCGATCACCGCAACCTCCAACCCACGTTCGCGATCGTTCAGCCGCTCCGGCGTCGCCACCTCCGCCACCAGCAACGCCGCCAATCCATTCGCGGTCGCCGCGGCCCTTGCGGCATTCGAGTCTTCGGACTGAATCGTCACCACTAGCCGGTCGCCGTCGCCGTTCGTCCTGACGTTTCGAACGACTTCCTCATCCGATAGCCCCGAGCGCTCGGCTTCCGGCAGCCGTGCCGCATACGCCTCCGAATCCACCCAGGCCGCGTAATTGCGGATGAGTCGCGCCGAGGCCTCCGCCGCGCCCAGGTCGGCAATCCGCGGCCGGATCGACACGTCGGTCGACGCCCGATAGACCGGCGTCGCCACCAGCACCACGATCAGCGCAATCACAACGGCCACGATGGCCGATACCGCACCGCCAACCAGAAACAGCCGCAGCGGCGGCTGTGCCGGCGGCTCCGGATCCTGCGCACTCACCGCACCGACCCGATGATCGTGGTGTCCAGCAGGTCGGGAACGTCTTCCGCGAAGAGCCGGTTCATTCGCCAATCCGCCAGCAACACGACAAATACGGCTGCCAGCAGCGCCGCCAGCGTCGCCAGCGCGGCATTCAGGACCACCAACGCCAGCCGTGGTCGCTTGGCTTCGTCGGTCTTGTCGATCAGCCGTAGCGTGCCTAGTTCGGTCAGGCTGGGGTACAGGCGGGTCTGATCCTCAACCAGCAGCTTCGCCGCGGCGTCAATGATGGTCTGCGCCGACCGGTCGTCCCACGTCAACTCGATTCGAAGCCCCCGGGCCAACGGAAAGACGTCGATCGTGCTTGCCAGCACTTCCAGGTTGACCGCGACTCCTTCTTCGGCCACCGCCTCCACGACCTCGCGCAGCAGGCTGCGGCCTCGGGCCAGCCGGACCAGGTCCTCAATGACGACGGACGAGGCTTGCGCCCGGCTGTTCTCAATCCCGAACTGGCGATCCTCGCTGTCCGGAGGTAATTCCAACACCAACAACAGCTCGGCTTCGGCCTCGTAATTCACCGGCCCGAAGGCCTGCCAGAGAACTGACCCAATCAGGGATCCGACCGTCACGGCGGCGACAAACCACCACCACCGACCCAGGACTCGGCCCACGCGTTCCGCCGACATTAGCCTTCGGACACCGTCGGGCGGCCGTGGTCGCTCAGGCAGGCGTTGACGGTCTCAAGCAGGGCGCGTCGAAAGTTTGCGCGGTTGAACCGTCGGGCATTGGCGACCAGTATGTCCGTATCGAACGGCATCGTCTGCACGCGGCGCAGCGCGTCGCCAAGCGAGGCGACCGTCTGCTCGCGAAAGAGGATGCCCGTCGTGCCGTCGATCACCGTATCCAGCGCCCCACCTGATCCGAAGGCCACGACGGGCCGGCCGGCAGCCTGAGCCTCGACCGGAGTGATCCCGAAGTCCTCGTCCCCTGGGAAGAGAAACGCCCGGCAGCGCGCCATTTCCACGCTCACGTCGCGGTCGGGCAGCCTACCAAGAAAGCTGATCGTCGGCCCGGCCACGGCGCGCAGGTCCGCCTCGGCGCGCCCGCTCCCCACGATACGCAGCGGCAGGCCCAATGCCGTGCACGTGCGAACGGCCAGGTCGATGCGCTTGTAGGGAATCAGGCGGGACACGATAAGAAACGCGTCGCCCACGTCGGTGGTCGGCGTAAACCGTTCCACCTCCACCGGCGGGTAGACGACGCTCGACGGTCGTCCGTAAAACCGCTCGATGCGATCGGCGACGGCCCTGGATATCGCCACGAACCGGGTTACCCGCTGCGCGGCGTTGTGGTCCCATCGGCGTGCCCAGGCCAGCAGCGGTGGAAGCAACCGGCGCGACCAAACCGGCGCTCGTTCACCAGCCAGGTAAGTGTCGGGCATCCACAGAAACCGCGTAGGTGTCAGGCAGTAGCACACATGAACGGCCCCCGGCGGAGTGCGCACGCCCTTGCAAAAGGCGCTGCAATTGCTCAGGACCAGGTCAACGTCCGGAATCCGCAGGCTGCCGAAGGCCAGCGGGTAGAGCGGCAGCAGCGCCTGGTGATTGGTACGCCAGAGCGGAAAGCGCTGGAGCCAGGTGCGGCGGATGTCGAGGCGCTCAAAAGCCGGATCCACCAGCCGTGGCTCGTAGAACGACGTGTACACCGGCGCGGACGGAAACATGCCGTGCATTTCCGCAAGCACGTTTTCGGCGCCGCCCTGTTGGTTCAACCAGTCATGAACCAGCGCCGTGCGGGGCTGCCTCACCTTTGCCGCTCGCGGCTCAGTACGCGCCGCGGCCGCTCAGGACGGTCGGAATCGTCAGGAGCAAGATCCGTAGATCCAGGCCGAGCGACCAATTGGACACATAGAACGTGTCCAACATCACCATTTCGTCAAAGCTGAGGTCGCTACGGCCGCTGACCTGCCAGAGCCCGGTCAGTCCGGGCAGCACTCGTAAACGGTGGCGCGCCCAGGTGTCGTACTGGGCGACCTCGTCGGGAACCTGCGCTCGCGGGCCAACCAGGCTCATGTGGCCAAGCAGCACGTTCAGCAGTTGCGGTAATTCGTCGACGCTCAGCCGCCGCAGCAGGCGACCGACACGCGTACGGCGCTCGTCGTTTGGCGCTTTGAACAGCAAGGGATGCGTCTCTTCCTCGAACAGTTCGTGCTTGCGATCCTCCGCGTCCTTCACCATTGAGCGGAATTTGAATACTCGGAATGACTGTCCGTCTCGCCCGATTCGCGTCTGCCGAAACAGGATGGGACCGGGCGAGTCCAGCCGAATCGCCAGCCCGATCAACGCCCACACCGGCGCAGTCAGCAGCAATCCCAGCAGGCTGACCGTCAGGTCCAGCGCGCGCTTCTGCACATACCGAAACCCCCTGAATTCCGGTTCCTGCAACGTTACGAGCGGAATGCCGGCTACTGGATGAATGTCCATGCGTCCAAACTGCGCTTCCAGCAGGTCGGGCACGACACGAAACTGCACGCCCTCGCGCCGGCAGCGCTCAATTACTGGTCCAAGTTCGTGCTGCACGCTGGACGGCAGCGCCGCGTAAACCGCGTCTACCTGTTCGGACTCGATGACCGCGGCCAGGTCATCCACGCTCCCTAGCCTTGCAAAACGTCCGAAAGCGGAGCTCGACCCGTCGCCGTTCGAGTCCAGGTACCCGATGACTCGATTTCCCAGGCTGCGATTAGCTGTGAGCTGTTGCATGAGAAATTTCGCCACGGCTCCGCCGCCCACGACCAGGATGCGCTGGTTGTCGTACCCCGCCCGACGCAGCAGCCCCAGACCCAGGCGCCGCAACAGGACCCACAGGGCCGCGAATGTCAGACCCATCGCGCCCAGGTACAGAAACATCAGCCGCGAAAAGAACACGGGTCGCGAGACGAAGAAGACCACAATCACCGCCGCGGTGCCAATCAGGATTCCCACGCCGATTCGCCCGAGGTCGTCCAACAGCGAAGTGCCGCGGCGCGGCTGATAGCGGCCGAGGCCGGCGAAGCTGAGGAGCGTTACCGGGATGAATAGACCCGCCACGACCCAATAGGCATCGAGCGGCGTGAATTGGAATTCGTTGAGCGCCGGGCCGAGCCGCCACGTATATCGGGCGGTATAAGCAAGCAGGAACGCGCCAAACAGCAGCGCAAGGTCCCCGGCCGCCAGCACTCGAGACGAAGCCAGGAATCGCCAGGCCGCGTCCTGATGCCGGCGTCGACGAACGGACGAACGAGCCCGGGTTTCAGATGGCGGCACAGGCCGGCGCTCGTGCTCGGATGTCAGTGGGGGGCGAGGACGAGTTGATAGGTGTTGCGGCATCGCTCGGCGGCCACCGTCCAATCGAATCGTTGCGCCTGACCCAGCCCGCGTTCCCGCATGGCCGCGCGCTTCTCGGGCGATTCAAGAACCGCGGTCATCGCCGTCGCCAGTTGCGGAACGTCGCGTGGGTCCACGGTCATCGCCGCATCACCGGCGACTTCGGGAAGCGACGACCGGTTCGAAGTGATCACTGGCGTCCCACTGGCCATGGCTTCGAGCACGGGGATACCGAAGCCCTCGTAGCTGGACGGATACACGACCAGGTCGGCTGCACAGTACCAGTACGGGAGATCTTCTTGCTTAACATAACCGACACGGCGAATCCGGTCGCGCACCGGGCTCTCGGCCAACGCGGCGTCAATGGCCTGCGTTGCCCAGCCGCTGCCGCCGGCCAGCACCAGGTCGCCGGCGAAACCGTTCCGCGCTACGACGTTGAACGCGCGTATCAGAACGTCAACGTTCTTGCGCGGCTCCAACGTTCCCACAAACAGAACGAACGGCCGATCCAGGTTGTTGTCGCGCCGAAACGCTTCGACTTCGACCCGGGTCCGCGGGCGAAACGTCGTCTCGCTGCCGGGATAGACCACGTGCACATGCTCCGGGTCGGCCCCGAGCAGTTCCACAACATCGCGCTTGGTCGCATGGGAATCCGCCAGGATCGCTCTTGCACGCCGAGCCGAAAGCCACGTAGCGGCGGTCAGATACCAGCGGCGGTGTGACGGATGCGCGCCTGGGGTGCGCATAAACGAGAGATCATGCACCGTGACGACATGGCGAGTCGGGGCGGCCAACGGCACGACATTCAGCATCGAATGCACGACATCGAGCCGGGCCGCGCCAATGTGCCAGGGCGCCATGAAGTGCTCCCAGAGCACTCGCACGCCAGTACGAGATGTAGGGGCTCTCGTCCGCAGGATCCGTACGCGCTGCGCTGGTTTGAACGGCAGTCCGCGCTCCTGGTCGTTCAGAAAGACCGTGAATTGATCCGCGCTCGGTTGTGCAAGCAGGGCTTGCACCAGATTCGTCGTGTAGCGGCTTGGCCCTGCATTGCGGTACGACGCATCGGTCCGCAGCACCAGGGCATTCAAGCCAACGCGCGCCATGGGCACCTCGGATTGCCAGGTCAGCCTGATCGGGGCTCTCAGAATAGGAAACGGCGAGCGTCCAGCGGTTGTGACTCGGCGCCCCTCGTGACTCGTCGGCTCAGCCGGCACACGGGCCACCTGCGGCGACGGCGCTTACTCCGGGCCGACCTTGGCCAGGCTATGACGATCCGTCATTCTTCCGTTCCGTCGTCCCGAAGTGCCGCGCGCGGGCGGCGGTTGGGCGCGGCCACAAGCAACGCAGCGAATCCCATAGCCGCCACCGCACCCGTGAGCGTCTGATACGCCATTCCGGCCGTATCGCTGTGATTGTCAAACGGCGCATACCAGGCAAAGAGCCTGGAACGATATTCGAAGAAATCCCACTCCGGGCCGGGGAGTTCGTACGGGTTCATCCAGAGTTCCGGTGCGTTCACGTAGATGCTGTCGGCGAGAAGGCTCCCGCTCCGGTTTCCGTGATGAAACTCCTCCGGTGTGCCGAGGATGTATAGACTGCCCGCCACGAGGTAAACGGCCAAAGAGATTCCTAATACTCGAATTCCGGTCTGAAGGTGCCTATGGAAACTGGCCAGCTCCGCTATTGTCGTTGCACCTACAGCGACTAGAACGGCCACGACTGGTGTTGGGTATGCGATGTGGCGGATGAAATCATCAATTAAGTGCGCTCGAATATCGGTAGTATCATTTCCTGTGATTGATAGTGTTATCACGACGTTGAGTAATACCATGGCAGGCAAAGCGGCTAGTGCATATCGGCGACTCGCGGAGCGTAGAGAGCCGATTGAAAATAGAGTCAATATGGCAGCAATTAGTAATGGGAATCGTAAATCATCAAGCAACACAATTCGGGATATCTTGGGCCAAGTGAGCTCGGCGATGATTTCGGCGTGATGAATGATGGTCGTCAGTTCGAATTTCTGGCCGACTGTTGGCCAAGGTCGGCCGAGTTGTATCAGGCTATATACGACCAGCGGCAGTAGCAGGGCACCAAAGATCGCACTCCCCGCTACTGCCCATCGAGATCGAACAACGACTAGCGCAATTACAATCATGCTTCCATAGAGGGGGCCTTCAGGACGAGTGGCTGTCATGATCGCTGCAATGGCACCAAGAATCAGCAATGAGTGGCGAGGCGATCGTGCTCGCATTGCGTGAGCAAAGGCCCAAACGCTAGCCGCCAAGAGAGCAATAAAGAGCGGGTCGGGTTCGGCCGATCCCAGGCTATAGATCTGGATTGGTGGTAGAGCAACTGACAGTACTGCTACCGCAAACGCAGGTGCCTGGCTGGCACCGATAGCAATTGACCCACGATAAACGATCCATGGCATCAAGGTATTGGATAGGAAAAGCGGCGCAAGCGCGGCTGGATACGTATATCCGAGTAGCTCAAACGCAGCTATCATAGCTATTGACATACTCGGTAAGCTTAGCCAGCCGCCGGGCCATACCGGATATTGACGGGAGTTGGAGATTTGGTCGGCTACTATCCAGAAGCGACCAAGGTCATCAATCGTTACTGCTGAATAGGATGCAGCTTGAAGGCCACCTATAACAAGGAGTACAAGAGTTGTGAGCGATGGTGTCGCGTCGCGCAAGCCGAGTCTAAAGCTCGCCCATGGACTTTGCCATCTTGTCTTACGCTCTCCCCACCAAAAGATCAACGAAGTCGCTAGCAAACAGAGAGTAAGCGTTACGGCCAGCGCTTGAGCGCCGGCTGAAGTGGAAAGTTCGTGTCGGGGAGCGGCCGGAATCGCCGTGATGATGGCCATCACCCAGGCGGCGGCGAAGGGCGCCGTGCGCCACGTCGTCCCCAGCGGCGTGCGCAAGGCCGGGTGGGGCGTCGCCAGGCCAACGCCCCCGACCGCGCCGGCTCCAACGATGCTCCCCACCAGGGCCCACCGGAGGTCGAACGTTGTGGTGTCGGCGGCCGCCACGTGAATCAGGGCTGCCGCGGCAACGCCTATGGCGCAGCCCAGGGCGAAGTCAACACCGCGCTGGGATCCTCCGTTGCGTTTCGCCGCGATGGCAGCGAGCAGAGGCAAGCTCGCAACCAGAACCCAGCCGAGGGCGCTGGACCGGGTTGCCAGGTGCACAAACTGATCGCTTACGTACATCGCGACAACCACGCCCATGAGCGGAATCGACCACAGCAGGTAGGCCGTGGCAACCGTGCGCCGCCGGGCGGGTGCTGCATGTCGAGCGAGGAGCGCAACGATCGCGGCCACGATGCCGCCCGCACTCAGGGCTTCGGCGGTGGGAGCGCCCAAGCCGATCGGCCCGCCAACCAAAACGGCGCCGATCCATCCGCTCGCCAGTGCGCTCAATCCAACGTAGAAGCTCGTGGTCGCACGACGGCGTGCGAGCGCCGGTTGCGATTCAGGGCTGTCGAGCATCTTCAATGGGATCGTCCGGCATGCGCTGCATGCCGCAATCGGTCAATGTCACGCGTCACGGTCGCTGCCGCGATTGACTTGCCGACCGGACCACGTGCGCTAGACGCCACGCTGCGCACTCCGCGACCGTCGCTGCGGCGCGGCGGCAAGTATCGAAGCAAACCCAAATGCCGCAACGGCTCCAGTCAACGTTTGATATGCCATACCTATCGTATTACTGTGCGCATCAAACGGCCTGTACCAATCAACCAGCGTGCTCCGGTAGCCCATGAAATCCCCGTCTCCCGCTGGTAGCTTGAAGGGGTGCAACCAGAGTTCTGGCGCGTGGACGTGTACATCGGCTGGAAGCAGGCTGGCAACGCGGGGTACGTGATGGAATCCTTCGGGTTTGCCCAGGACATAGAGACTACCCGCCGTCAGGTAGACGGCAGACGCAACGCCGACTGACAGAAAAATAGCGCGGAGCGTGACGATGCGCCTGACTGGGGCGATGATCGCTGTGACCCCGACTGCAGCAAGCGCCGCTATGATCGGTATCGGATAGACTCGATGACGGACGAAGTCTTCGATTAGTGTGATGCGTAATTCGGTCGTTCCGCTATCGACAATCGACAGCGAAATTATAATATTGAGAATTGCCGCACACGGTAAGACGGCGAACGCCCAGTGGTGACGTGATGTGCGAATAGCGCCAAGCACGAAAAGGGCGACAATTACCGCGACAATAAGCGGAAATCTGAAGTCGTTCAGGAGCAAGATCTTGCTTAGCCGAGGCAGTGTGATTTCACCGATAACACCGGAGTTATGGATCAGCGAGTCGTATGAGAACGCCTCGCGAGGCGTTGGCCACGGTTGGCCGATATGGACGAGACTGTAGACGACAAGCGGAAGAAGTAGCGTGCCGAAGATCGTGCTGCCGGCGATTGCCCATCGAGACCGGGTGGCGAGCAGAGATCCCAGCACGAGGATGGCGCCGTACAGTGGGCCTTCGGGCCGCGTGGCCGTCAGCACGGCGGCCAACGCCCCAAGCGCAAGTAGTGAATGGCGAGGGTGGCGTGACCTGATGGCATGGGCGAATGCCCAGACGGCTCCAGCCAGCAGGGCGATAAATACTGGGTCAGGTTCGGCAGATCCTAGGCTGTAAATCTGAATTGGAGGTAAGAGCACGGCGAGCACGGCGAGAGCGAATGCAGGTGCCCTGCGAGCTCCCAAAGCAATTGAAGCTCGGTAGATCAGCCACGGAAGCAACGTGTTCGCGACAAACATCGGAGCCAGAGCGGCCGGATACGTGTAGCCCAGCAAGGCAAACGCTATCGTCAAGAACACTGGCATGCCTGGCAGCAGCCAATAGCTTCCCCAAAACGGGAACTCCAGCTTTGTGGCAAGGGTTTCAGCTGTGACCACGAATCGCCCCAAATCGTCAATCGTAACTGCGGAGTAAGACGCAGCCTGTAGTCCTCCAATGATGAAGAGCGTCAGTGTCGTGATCGCAGGCAACAGACCGCGTAACGCGATCCTGAAGCCGTGCCATTGACCTCCGCTGCTTGAAATGGACTCCGCCCGCCAGAGGGCGTACGAAATCACAACCAAACATCCGGCAATCGTTACGGCCAGGACCTGCGCGCCCGCAGAGGTGGCCAGTTCGTGGCGGGGGGCGGCCGGCACCGCCGTGATTATCGCCATGAGATAGGCAGCGGCGAATGGGACTGAACGCCACGATGTTCCCAGTCGTGTCCGTTGGACCGGCCGTGGCGGCAGCCACGACACTCCGCCGATCACGATCAGTCCGACCGCAAAGCCGGCCAGCGCCCATAACGGGTGGAATGGAGAGTCACTGGCTGCGGCCACGTGCAGGAGAGCGGCGCCGGACACGCCAACCATTCCGCCAAACGCCAGATCGATTCCGGTCTTTGAACCGCGGGCACAGTTGGCGGCAATCGCGGCGACGAGCGGCAATGTTGCGGCAAGCACCCAGCCCAGGGCGCTGGTGCTTGTCGTGAGTTTGGCCAGCTCGTCGTTCGCCAGCATCGCGATGCACATGCTGATCAGCGGAACGGCTGCCAACAGGTTCGCTAGGGCGAATGCCGGCCAGGCACTCGGAGGCAGGCGCCGGGTGTGAAGCAGGACGATGGCGGCAAGGACGGTGGCCGTGGCGATGGCTGTGAGCGTCGGCGCATCTGGTCGACGCGGGTCGCCAACCGCCAGGACTGTTCCCGTGCAACCGCTGGCGAGCGCGCTCAGCCCGACGAAGCCAAAGGCCAGGGCGCGCTTACGCACGAGCGCCGGCCAAGTCTCAGATCTGCTGAGCACGGTCAGTGCAATCGCTCGGTGTGCCTGGCGGGTCGGCAATTTTTGCGCGACGACTCAGCTACCGCGAATGGTTGGCACCCCGCGTGATGTGGAGTGGCGTGGCACGCGCCTGGCTCAGTCACGTACGCGATGAGCCGGCCTCGGGCGGCGGGTGGCACGGGGTGCTAAAGGAACCCTTAAGTCAGCGCGGGGGACGGTTTTTGACCGTCCCCCGCGCTGTGTGCCGCCAGGCCGGCGGCTTGACAGGTCGTGCCGTCCCTAGCGGATGGCTTCCTGCGTGGCGCGGTCAAAGAGCTGCATGTTGCTCATGTCAAACACCAGGTCGAACGGGTCGCCGATGTGGGCCGACGTTCGCGGGTCCACGCGGGCGATGTACGACTCGTCGCCGGCCAGCATGTACAGGTATACCTCGCTGCCCAGCGGCTCCGTCACATCCACGTCCGACGTGATGGTCGCGTCGTTCGGAATCTGGTCCGGCTTGTACTTCGGGTCGAAGATGTCCTCCGGCCGAATGCCGAACACCACGTCCTGGTTCAGGTGACCCACGTACGGGGCGCGCCGGTCGGGCGGTACCGGAACCTTGTAGGAGTCGGTCTCGACGTACATGTCGTCCGCCGTGCCCGTCAGCCGTGCGTCAAAGAAGTTCATGGCCGGGCTGCCGATGAAGCCGGCAACGAACATGTTGCTGGGCTCTTCGTAGACCTCCTGCGGCGGGCCGATCTGCTGGAGCACGCCGTCGCGCAGCACGGCAATGCGGCTGCCCATCGTCATGGCTTCCATCTGGTCGTGGGTCACGTAGATCACGGTCGCCTGCAGGCGCTCGTGCAGCCGGATCAGCTCGGCGCGCGTCTGCACGCGCAGCTTCGCGTCCAGGTTGGACAGCGGCTCGTCCATCAGGAACACAGCCGGGTCGCGCACCACGGCGCGGCCCAGCGCCACACGCTGGCGCTGACCGCCGGACAGGGCCTTCGGCTTGCGGTCCAGCAGCTCGGCGATGTTCAGCATCTCGGCGGCTTCCTGCACCCGGCGCTCGATCTCCTTGCGCGGGGTGTGGCGCAGCCGCAGCCCGAACGACAGGTTGTCGTACACGCTCATGTGCGGGTAGAGCGCGTAGCTCTGGAACACCATCGCGATGTCCCGGTCCTTGGGCGCGATGTCGTTGACCAGGTCGTCGCCGATGTAGATGTTGCCGTCGCTCAACTCCTCGAGGCCGGCAATCAGGCGGAGGGTGGTTGACTTTCCGCAACCGGAGGGACCGACCAGCACGAGGAACTCACGGTCCTCGACTTCAATCGATACGTCCTGTACGGCGGTGACCTCGCCGAAGCGCTTGGTCACGCGGTCAAGGGTGACGCTAGCCATAAACTCACTCCTTCGTCTCTCTCATTGAGCCGCGACGCGCGTGAGGCCGCTGGCTCTTCGATCATCGGCACCAGACCGACGATCCGGCGGGAACAGAACTGTTCGGCGAAAGCCGTTTCTCACCGAAGAGCGGGCACGGCCGCCTGGCCGGCCCGGATTGCTCGAGAATCCTCGATAGGCGTGACTCCCCACGTGTGCCGCAACTGTGGAGCGGACGGTACCAACGGCGCGCGAAGGCGGTCAACCCGCGCCTGCGGGGGAGAATCGCACGCAGAGCCCGCCTCGCGCGAGGGGGAATTCCCTAAACCGTCGCGTCTGAGTCTCCCGTCGGCTCGCCAGGTTCTGCCGTCCGCATCACGTCGGATCCGAAGGCGGCCGCACCCAGCACGATCAAGCTGCTGTAGTAGAGCCACAGGAGTAGTCCGACAAAGGATGCGAGCGGGCCATAGACGATATTGAAGTTCCCAAAGCTCGCGAGATACCACACGAACACGTTCTTCCCGATTTCAAACAACACCGCAGCCAGGGCGCCGGCAAGCAGGGCCGCACGGCGAGGAAGCGGCTGTGCCGGAAGCACGCCGAAAAGCAGCGCAAAGATTCCTGTCGTCATAACCACCGGAACCAGGATGGTCAGACCTCGCAGCAGCGCGCCCAGCGTGGCCAGCGGGCTGGACGGGCCCAGGACTTCCGTCTGCTGGAGCAGGGACAGCCCTGCCGTCAGCGTCACCGAGATCGCCAGCATCAGTCCCGTCATGGCGCCAACGCCCAGATCGACGAGGCGACTCTGGATATACCTGCGACGTTGTCGAGCGCCGACGGCCACGTTGAGCCCACGGCGCAAGGCCGCAAACAGATTGGAGCCCGTCCAGAGCAGGCCAAACAGCGACACCAGTCCAACTTGGCCGCGAATGTCGGTGACGGACTGGACCGTGGAGTTCAGCAGCGATTCCGATTGCGGCGCCAGGTCACCGACGCCTTCGAGAACACGAGCGGCCAGCGCATCGGCGTCCACGAAGAACAACACCGCGACCGTGATTGCGGCCAGCAGGGGAAACAGCGAGATCACGAACTGAAAGCTGATGGCGGCGGCATAGGACGGGAGATTGCTCTGGCCGGCCCGCCTTGCGGTCAGAGCCATGGCGCGCAACCAGCGGTACCGCTCCGCGGAGGCCAGTCCGTGTTGAACGAGAACCGCGAGAACAATCGCCGCCATACGCCCGGATCGCGCGATCTGGCGCACCCGGCAGCGGAGGCTTCGGCGAAGTCGCATGCGTCTGGATGCGCCGTCGGCTAGGTCATCGGGGCAGCGTTCAGGCCACCTTCGCCACGATAATCGAGTGGGTGCCTGGCCCGACCGACCACGTACCGACGTAGTGGTCGCGTCCGGCGATCCAGCGTGTTCCTTCGGCAACGCGACCGTCCACGAAGACAATGAAGTTGTCCCAGTCGCTCGGTATCCGCAGCGCCGCGCGGCCTGTGGTTCCCAGGTCGGCCCGAATGTCCAGAAAAACGAAGGCCGGATAGGCTGACTGCGTAACCTCAATCTGGCCTTCGTCCGGGCGCACGACCCGCAGGCCGCCGCTCTTGCCGCCAAGTCGACAGGTGATGCGGTAGCCGTCAGTTGCGATATCGAGGCCGAAAAGCCCACGTACCACGGCCTGGGCCATCGTGCCCGCGGCACCGGCGAATTGGGTGGAGCCCTGCCCCGACTGGCTGGGAATGTGGAACCACTCGTGCACCCCGTCTACGGACTCCCAGGCTCGTGCCGCCGCGTCCAGGTGGTCAATGGCCCGCTCGGCCTGTCCATGCTCAAACTCGCTGACGATCTGCAGCCCACCCCACCAGTCCCACACCGCGCCGTTCTGATACTCCCCGCCGGCCATACGGCGACTCTGAAAGAAGTCGTCCGGATAGGGCGGTGAGAGCGTGAGACCGGCCCGGTTGGTCCCGGCGGCAGCCTCGGCCCGAGCTGCCGCCTCCAGAATCGGTGCGACGTGGCCGGGCGCGGCGATCCCGGCGTAAAGCGAGAGAACGCTACCGATGGGAATCACGGCGTCCTCATTGAAGGGGTCGATCCACTCCGTGGCGTGTGCGTGAACGCGGTAGTGGCCGCGGTCGGGCTGCCAAAGCCGCGCGTGCGTCTCGGTCTGCACCTGGGTCGCGCGGGTGCGATGGGTCTCCGCGTCCGCCGTGCGACCCACGGCGTCGAGCATGGCGGCGTAGTCATGGAGCGCGCGGAAGTGCCACGCCTGGTCAAAAGGCGAAATCGTGAGTTCGTCGCCGGCTACCAGGTCGGTCGGTTCGGAGCCGGCGCTGCGTTTGACATCGCCCCAGTCGGTAGTGTGTCCGCGGTAAATCAGACTGCTGTCATTCCAGCGGCGCTTTGCCCAGAGATAGCCCAGCGCGTCACCAATGCGATCGATGACCGCACGGCCATCAATGTGACGTCGCAGCCAATCTGCCCCGCCGAACGCGCGGTAGTAGGCATGCGCCGCATGCACTGCGCTGGTCTCCTCGTCGCTGACGACCGTCGCCTTATCGATCAACCCCTGCGCGTTGAGAGTGGCGGCCACTGCGCCGTCTGGGGTCGCAAATCTATCTTGGGAAGCAAGAAAGCCCTCCACGGGCGTCTGCATGAAATCGCGTGACAGGAAGAACGGCACGACGGGCTGAATGGTCGCCATGTCGCGCACGAAGATTGGCGCGTAGAGTGCACCGGCCGAATTCCCCCTGATGGTGCGTCCGTGCCAGGGCAGCTCGCGCGCCGTGGCCGCGAGCGTGTCGCGGATGCGCGTCGCCATTCCGCCAATTGAAGTGACATCGTCCACCCACCACGTTGTCTCGCTGCTGGTCGTGTCAGGCTCCGCCAGCGCCGGCGCGCTGCCGGCCGCCAGCCACGCGCCCGCGGCGCCTGCCAGGCTGAGGAAGCGTCGACGGCTCATGCCCGTCAGCGGCAGCGCCCAGCTGGGACGGCGTGGGGCGAGCGTAGGCTGGATTGGCATGGGCGTGGCTCGAGTCTCAGATGTGGGCGGGGTCCCGACGGGCCCGCGCGTCACGCACGGGAAATCCCGGCGTTGGTCAGTCGGAAAATCATACGTGCCGACACGGTGCTAGGCTGCACATTCGTGGCCCGATTGCTGTTTCGCCCCCTATTTGGCGCCACGGTCCTATCGCTTGCCCTGCTGCTACTGCTCGTTAGCGAGTCGCGAGCGAGCGAGCAGCAAGACTCGGTGCCGGCCACGTGCGCAGCGGATTTCGCCATTCCCGAGGGCTGGTTTTATACCCAGACCGGCGGTGAGGGCGTCGGCTTTGCGGTGTGGGACGACGCTGATGCGCGCTTTTGGTCGGCGTTTCAGGAGTTGGGCGGCATTCCGGTTGTCGGCTATCCCATTTCGCAACGATTCCAGCAGCACGGGTTTACCGTGCAGGCCTTCCAGAAGTTAGTGCTGCAATGGGATCCGGGCGCGAACCGGGCCAATGCCGCGAATACGCTGGACAACTTGCATCACGCCGGATTCGACCCCTGGCTGGCGTCGTTCCGCCAGGTTCCCCCGCACCAGGCGTTGCCCCAGGATGCCGGCCAGCCATTCGAGATTGTGACCGCGAACCACCTGGCGCTGCTTGACGCGAACCCTGATATACGGTCCGCACTCCTGTCGCAACCAGATTGGCTGACCCGCTTTGGGCTGCCCATTGCCTACCAGGATTTCGGGGCTGTACGCGTGGTGCGCGCGCAGCGAGTCGTACTACAGCAGTGGGTCACCGACACGCCCTGGGCGCGCGCCGGCGAGGTCATTTTCGCCAACAGCGGCGATCTGGCGCGCGAGGCAGGGCTGTTTCCGGGCATAGCCGCGACGCCGGGACCGCCCGGCGTCCCCGTGTCGACCGATCTGGACCTGACGGTAGAACAGGCGCCGGCGGTGCAGGGTGCGACGGTTCTCGTGAGCTTGGCCACCGGCCGGCCGGACGTTCGCCTGCGCGTGGACGGCCGCGTCCTGCCGCTGGCCTGCGCTGACGGTGCCTGGCATGCGCTGGTTGGTCTGGCGGCCGACGCCCAACCCGGAACACGGCAGCTTCAGTTGGACGTTGGCGGACAATCGATGCTGACTGATCTTGAAGTCGCCGCCGGGACGTTTCCGCACATCGAACTCACCTTCGGTGACGAGATTGCCCACCTGCTCGATCCGGCCAGGGCAGCGGAAGAACGTGCCTTCGTGCAGGCGTTGGTCGATCAAGTGAGCGGGCCGCCGCTGTGGACAGGGACATTCGGGATTCCGTCAACGGGAACACCCACGTCACCGTACGGGCAACGTCGAGTGTTTCATCCAGGTGCTATTCCGTACGTTCACGAAGGAGATGACGTCGCGGCGCCGACGGGCACGCTGGTCGCGGCGCCGGCCGCCGGCCGCGTCGCATGGGCCGGACCATTGGCGATCCGGGGAAACAGCGTCGTGCTGGACCATGGATTCGGCGTCTACTCGGTCGTCGTTCACTTGGACCGAATCGACGTGACGGCCGGCGAATCGGTTGCCCCGGGGCAGGCGCTGGGAACAGTCGGATCAACCGGCCGATCGACTGGCCCGCACCTGCATTGGGAAGTGCATGTCGCGGGCGTGGCCGTCGATCCGACGGTCTGGACCTGGCGTGACTTCACCGGAATCCGCAGCGGATCCGGCTACCTGCTGCCACCCGACGTGGCGGCGCAACCCCCGGTTCCCGGCCCGCCGCCGGCCGGCGAGACGGGCGTGCCGCCCGGCGACGTCCCGGCCGGCTAACCAGTACCTTGCACGGCATGATGCGTGAAGTCGTTCGGCCGGAACCAACCTGGCGCGCGGCCGCTGTCTGATGGCCTGGCCCTGGCTGCGGCGTTTGCGCCGTTTGGTGCTCGGCGAGCCATCGAACGAGCAATTGATCCGAACCGCGCCGACCCGGGCCGTCGCGGAGCTATGGGTGAATCTCCTGGGCGACCACGGCATTCCGGCTCGGGCGATTCCCGCCCTACCCGCCAGTTTCATGGGCGACGGCATGTCGCATCGCCTCGTTGTTCGCGCCGAGCATGCCGACGAAGCCGAACGGATTCTGCGGGCCCTTTGGGACGTGTCGCACCCATAACCGGCGTGCCGTTGTACATTGCCCTGCTGGATTCAGGCATGCAGGGCCAGTTGAGGGGGATTCATGGCCGACCGACGGTCCATCATCGTCGAACAGACATACGTCATCGCCGCCGAGCCGGAGGCAGTGTTCGACGCGCTAGTCGATGTGAACGTGCTGTCCGAGTGCTTAGCACCGCTACAGCGCCTGCGTCTGACGCCGGGTTCTGGCGGACGCATTGGATTCCGCGATCCCGAGTTGGGTCCTGCGATCGGCCGTATCGGCGAGCACGACCGAGGGATACGTCTCACGTGGCGCATGGTCCAGAACTGGCCGAGCGTGCTTTCGTTCGACTTCTTCCGCGACGAGGCCGGCTGTCGCGTGGACGTCATTCAGTCCGGCTTCGGCGCTCTTCGCGGTGATCGCCGGGACATTGACCAGGTCTTTGCAGCTCGCTGGACGACCTGGATGAACGCCATCAAGGCTCGGCTCGAATCCTGACGCGCCCCCGGCCAATGGGCCGTAGGCCAGGCCGTCCCTGGCCGAGCGCGGCGAGGCTGGATATCACGCGTGAGACCTGGTTGGCGTCACAGCGTGAGTGCGGGGAACCTCGCCGCGCGGCCGCTCCCAGGTTGTCTCGTCAGGGCTCGTGGTCTGCACGCCGCTCGCATTCCTGGCCTCCGCGAGACGGGCGGGTCGCTAGACTCGCTCGTACACGCGCCCGTAGCTCAGCGGAATAGAGCACTGGTCTTCGGAACCAGGGGTCGGGGGTTCGAATCCCTCCGGGCGTGCCGGTGCACCATCACTCGCCCATGCGGCGATAGCTCGCTCACGAATGGCGGCCCTTCCTGATATTGAGGCTCGGCGGATAGTCGCGCACGGTCCCTGACGTTGCGACCCGCATCGGGCGTCCAGTGAGTCCAGCCCGTCGGCCCGATGGCTGGAGCTTGCACCGGCGCTCACATATCGTGATACTCAGTCTCATTAATCTTGAGACTTGGTGCCAGGACAATGATCGCCAGCGGTTCGGTCGACGATCATGTCGACGAGATTCTCCACCGACTGGGCTGTCGCGTCACGCAACCGCGTCGAGAGGTGGCGCGGCTGCTCGCTAGCAAGCGGGGAGCGTTTAGCGCCGAGTCGATCAACGAGGAACTTCCCGGGGTTGGGCGCGCGACGGTCTACCGAACCATCAGGCTCCTCGCGGAGGCTGGGGTCTTGTGTAAGGCGCTGCTTCCCGACGGATCGCCCCGCTACTCCATCGACC
>JAPOXI010000041.1:7351-21433 GCA_026707185.1 Chloroflexota bacterium | reverse complement strand
AGGGAAGGGGTGGGGGGGGGGGGAAGGGGGTTTATGGGGGGGGGTTGGGGGTGTGCCGGGGCGGGGGGAAGGCGGGCGCCCATGACGGGCGCTTTGACGTGAAGGCTGGCGAGTGATCGGAGCGTCCGTGCACACGCGGAGTACGACGGAGGGCAGGGCGGTGACGAGGGTGAGCAGGGGGCGGGCCAGGCGTGGCATTGGTGGGGGCTCCGAAGGGTTGCGATCCGTGCACGACGAGTGTACACTACGCAGAAGTCGTACACAAAACGGCAACACTCGGGATTGCGGCAGGGCGGCGGGGGCCGGAATCCGACGAGGCCAAAGGAGAACTCATGCTTGTTTCGCCGCTTTACGGGACGAATCGAGTCCCTAGCGTTTTTGGCGTCAGCCGCGGCAGCTACGGCCAGGGCGGGAGTGACTTGGCGCACCTGTACGAGGACCTGGAGGCGCTCGAAGCGCGCGTCCGTGAGACGAATGCCACCAGGAGGCTTTTGCGTAACCCGAGGGTTGGGTGCGCGGAAGATTCCTCACCACAAACCTCTCCCCAAAGAGAGCTTTACGTAACCCGAGGGTGGTTGCGCGGAAGACCCCTCACCGGTTTCGGCCGAAGACGCCCGAACCTGCCTCTCCCCTTGGAGAGGGTGAAGAGCGGCCCCGCCTTCGAGGTTGCAGCGCGTTGTGCAAAGGACTCCACCAGGGAGAAGTTTCTCGCTGAGCTGTGGCCGCTCGGGACGGCGGTGGGCGCGGGGTTGGGGGTGGTGGGGCGATGATGCGGGTTGGGGTGCATTGGCCGGATGCGGGGCGGCGATACCCGGAGGGGACGCCGTTCGTGGAGTTGGTGTACCTGGAGGGTGTGGCTTCGGATGATCCGCACAACCTGGGCCAGGCGGTGCCGCGGATCGAGGCGCTGGCGGGCCGGCATCCGGGGAGCGAGATCCTGCTGCGGGTGGACTGGCGGCGGGGGCAGGCGTATGCGCGGACCGACGCTGAGCGCAGGGCGTATCGCGCCGCGCTCGGGGAGCTGAGCCGGCTGGGTCGCCTGGGCGGGCGGCTGGTTCTGCAGCCGGGCAATGAGCCGCAGCTGGAGGGCGCGCGGGACTGGCGGCTGGTCGAGAGGGCGTTGCGGGTCTTCATTGCGCAGTGCCGGCAGGCGATGCCGGGCGCGCGGCTGGCCAGCGTTCCGGTGGCGACGTTCCACCCCGGCCGTTTGGGCGCGAGGGCCGGGCAGTCGCCGGAAGGCTCGCCGTGGGCCGATCTTGATTACGCGCTGCTGGATGCGTGGAGGGGCATTGCGGGGCCGCCGGATGTGCTGAGCGTGCATGTGTACGGCAATCCGCGCCTCTCCGTGGCCGACGACATGCGGACCCGCCACGAGGCGGGCTGGCGTTTCGGCCTGAACGTGGCGGAGACCTGGGCCGAGAATCACGCCGCGCTTGGCTTGGATGACCTGCCCGTCTGGATTACGGAATTCAACACGGCGGCGCGCGGTACGGACGCGCCGCACCGGCCCGCGGTCAACTATCGCGCGGGCTGGCTGCAGGACGCGGCCCCGTTGGTGGCGCGGGCCCTGCCGCAAGCGCAGGCGCTGTGCTGGTTCGTGGGCCAGGGGCGCGGCGGCCACTGGCATGACTTCGCGCCGGCGGCCCACGGCGAGCTGGAGCGCGACCTGGCGAAGGCGATGGCGTTGCCGATGGGGCGTGCGGCGCCGGCGCCGGCACGGGATCCAGCGCCCGTGCCGCAAGCGCTGACGCCGCCGCTGGACGGGACGGTTCGGGTTACGAGCGGGTTTGGGGCCGATCGGGGGAGTTATCGGCACGGGGGGCTGGATTTGGCGTTGGCGGCGGGGTCGGTGTACCGGCGTCCAGTGAAGGCGCCGGCGGGGGGCGTGGTGGCGGCGGTGTGGACTTCGGAGCGGCCGAGTACGCGGGATGCGGCGGTGCGGGATGGGTTTCCGTTCGGGAACGCGGTGGCGCTGCGGGATGGGGAGGGGGTGCTGTGGCGGTTCCTGCACTTTGACGAGCCGCCGAGGCTGGCGGTGGGTGAGGCGGTGGAGCCGGGGCAGACGCTGGGGTTGTGCGACTCGACGGGGAACAGCACGGGGCATCACGTACACCTCGATGCGACGCCGGGCGGGCGAATCGATCCGGAGACGTTCCGGGTGACGGGCGAGCGGGTGAACCCGCTGGAGCTGTTCGCGGACGGTTATGCGCGGGCGGTGGGCTACGACACGCAGGTGTTTCGCCGGCAGATCGTTATGGAGTCGGGGTGGAACCCGACGGCGGTGAGCCGGGCGGGGGCGGAGGGGATTGCGCAGATCATTCCGCGCTGGCATCCGTCGATGCGGGGGCGGACGTTCGACCCGTTCGCCTCGCTGGAGTACGCCGCGAACCTGATGGCGTCGCACATCGCCCACCGCGGCGGGTATTACCGCGAGGCGCTGGCGGACTACAACACGGGGCGGGCCTCGCGCGGGAAGTTCCGCGCGGAGGGGTACCGCTACGCCGACTGGATCTTGAAAGGACTGGACATGGCGACAAGCCGAGAACTGGACGACTTACGAGCGGACCGCGACCGCAATCACGACCGCAAGCTGGCGGCGCTGCACCACGTCGGGGAACTGGTGCAGGTAGCCCGAAGGGCAGGCGAACGGGCGTTCCGGCCGGAGGACTGGCGGGCGGTGGTGACGGCGGAGCGGTTTTTTCACGATCCGGAAGGCGTGGCGTAGAAGGTCGTGGCCGACGGGCTGCGGTATCGGGAGGCCGCTGTCTCAGGGATCCATGGGTTTCAGGGTGGCCTGGACGGCGGCCGCGAGGTCGGGGACTGGGACGGGTTGGGCGCCGTGGGTTACGAGGTGGGCGTTGTGGGGGCTGGGGAGGGTGAGGACGGGTTTGGATTGGGCGAGGGCGCGGCGGGCGGCGGCTTCGGTTTGGCCGCCGGGGTTGGCGTGGACGACGAGCAGCGCGGCAGCGCGGTCGACCACGAAGCGGTTGCGCTGCTCTGCCAGCTCTTTCGTCATGCGCATTTGCGCGTCGTCGAACGGCGAGAGCAGCAGGAGCCGGCCCTGGGCAAGCGGCTCCTTCCAGGCGGGCTTGACGCGCATTCGGCCAATGCCGCGGGCCGGACATACTACGACTGGCTGGGTTCCGCGCAGCAGAATCTCCAGACAGTCGGCTTCGACCGGCGAGTGAAAGCCACCGATCACAGGCAACCCTGCATTGCGCACAGCCTGAACCGCGTCATAAGCCTTGAGGATCAGGTCACCGGGACAGCGCCTGGAGCATAAGAGAGCGAGCAATGGTCTATCGAGCACGCCACGATCGCTCGGCAAGCGTGACTTCGGCAGGCAATTTGAACGCATATACAGCCGATCGTACGCCAAGGCTTCACTCCAGATGTCGCGTCCGACATCTCCAAACCACCGATCAGAAAGCGGGGCTGAATGGCCGATGCATGAGCCCAAGGGAGACGAGCGTCGAAGAATGGACGAGGAGACCTCGCTTCAGGCCCAAAGCAAGACAGCAGGACACCATCAGTATACAGTGAATTCCCTCTCTATTTCGGTCTTCACCAACTATGTTCTGTGAGATCCGTAAACGAATCTTCGTCCTATACTTCGTCGAACGAAGTCCTAACGACCAGGCTGTGCTCAAGTTCGATGTCGTCCCAGAGTTCTCCAAGATTCATGGCCTCTAGCCATAGTTTATCGGTCACATCAGTGATGTGACGGCATCGAGCCAGATTGTAATTGCCAATAGTCTTGCCAGCCATCAGTTTGAAGTCGATATTTTCTCCCATTGCACGGACCAAACTCGGAAGCAAGTCGAGCATTTCAACTTTCGATTTGGAAGGAATATGCGATAGGCCTAACGGTGCACTTGAGTAGTGCCTTTGAGGCACATTGAAGTCATCTCCCATTGCCAACCACCAGAGAAAGAGGATCTTTCCGTTTGTAAGCATTGCGGCAAGATCCCGGCTCTCTTTGGTGTCGAAGTAGAGTGTGCCATAATTCTTGTCTGTAAGTGGACGTCCATATTCATCGTAAGCGGGAGGAAGATCAACGCACGATGTTAGCCAATTGTAGGCAGCTTTCTTGAAGTGTAGAGGAATACCAGTTTTGCGCTGAGTGAGTGTATTCCGCAAGCGATATTTGTCTCGCTGAATTGACTCGAAACCGCGCAGTAGGCGGGAGCTGCCAAGCTTTGGGATCTTGCCGTCGAATGCGTCGGCCGAGAATTGGGTGTAAGTTAGATTCTCAAAGAGGGTAGGGCGCTGTACACTAAACCAACGATGAAGCCTAGTAGTAAAACTTGCGCTAGTTTTCCGGGGGGACTTCCATCCGAGCCAGATCGTGTTGCGAACACGAGTATCAAAGCTGAATAGGGCCGAGGGGATGCGTCCGAAAGAGGAGAACCAGTTGGCGGCGCACTGCTCACGAAGCAAGGCGCGCAGGGCGGTGAACTGGTTACGGAAGGTCAGACTCAGGGGCACAATCATTGCGGTGCGTCCATTGGCCCGACATACGCCGACGCTTCGTTCAACGACGGAGGCGTAAATGTCTGGGCAGTCTGATGTCCGGAAGCCTTTCGGCACATATGACTGCAAAACCCTAGACTTTGCTACGTATGGCGGGTTTCCGATGACGACGTCAAATCCACCGTCGTGGACGATTCCGTAAAACTCCACGAACCAATGGAAGGGGTCGTGGCTGGTGCGCCAACGGGCGTACGCTTCCGAGTCATCGACTTCGACTTTGTACTCACTAGCTAGGTAGCGATCGAGCGTGTCGCTTAGGTTTCGAAGGCGCTGACGTAGGTTCCCTTTGTCGACAGTAGTGACCTCTCCCCCGAGTACTATCTGCTGCTGCTGAAACTGGTTGAAGGCCGCGCTGGCAATCGCGGCTTCTTCCTCAATGCGGCTTAGGACCGCCTGCTCTTCGGTAAACAGCTGTCGGTGCTGCCCTTCCGGGGTAACAGTGATGGCATGGCGCACGGCGTCTAGGGAAGTAAAGCCAACCAGGGTATTGCCGGCGCGAATGTTGAAGTCGATGTCAGGCAGCGGTTCCAGCTCGTCGACCGTGGCGGCCTGAGCTGCCAGCTTGAGGAATAGGCGGAGCTTACAGATCTCTACGGCCTCTTCCATAATGTCCACGCCGTAGAGATTGCCAATGACAATGGACTTGAGGACGTAGTAGCGGCGGTTGGGGTGGCTTTCAACTTCGGCGAGGTGCCGACGAAAGTCGGAGAACTTGGCAGGGCTGTGTTCGGCGCCTGAGTGATCAAGTTCGTCAAGGAAGGCTTCCATGCGTTCGAGGCAAGCGTCGTAGAGCGGCTCCAGAACATTGAGTGCGGCAAATAGAAATGCGCCGGAGCCACAGGCGGGGTCCAGGACGGATACGCCGTTGATGGCCTTCCAGAATGCGCGCAGAAGGTCTGGGCCTTCACAGTCGAGGATTACGTCCTGGGCGAACTGGCGAATGTCCAGATTGAGAGTAATGAGGTCGTTGACGTGGTGAACCTCACCGGCTACGAGTTTTTCCCACACTTCCTCATATCGCTGACGACGGGCCACGAGTTCTCGCCAGGTTTCGGTGGGCAAGGCGAGGGCATCGTCCGCAGTGTCATTCCATCGGCCGCGTAGCGAAACGTCGTGAAGTCCGGCAGCAATTACGTCGGGCAAGGGAAGGTCTACTCCCTTGCGTACGGACGGATAAATATAGCGGTCCGGATCCTCGCCTAGAAGGCCCCAGAGGGCCGAATCGTATTGGAATGCGATTGCGCAGTGCTTTCGCGCTATGTCGAATAGGCGGGGAATGATCGTGCTTTGCGCAATGTAGCCGGTGATGTCGTCCTTGGTGTAATAGGCACCCATCTGCTTCTGGTTAACGTACCTCTCGAAGATGTAGCCGAGCACATCAGGATTAATCTCACTGTCGTTGCGCAGTGGGCGTTCATCCAGATGCCATTGGTATGCGTCAAAGAAATCAAAGAGATTTTCGAAGGCCAAGTCGTCAATCTGGATATGACAATACTTCTCTTCAATCTCATGCACGTCAAAGATTCCGCCGTTGACGTATGGGACCTTGCCGATGAGCGCCTCGAGCCCGGGATCACGGTCCGGCATCGGCTGGCCTAATCCTTCGTGGAAGAATCGGCGTAGGAAGTGGCGGTAGAACGATATGAACTGATCTTGTCCACGCAATTCCTGTACCGAGGTGAGCCGGGTCCTCAGGTAGTCGGAATCGTCGTCCAAGAATCCTTTCTTCTGAATAAAGTAGACAAACATGATCCTATCAAGCATCACGGACGTGTAGATCTCTCGGTCCTTCCTGACCGGGATAGCATCTTCGAGAAATTTCTGGAAGGCTTTGTGTTCGGCCTTGAACTTGTCGTAGAAACGTCTGGTAACGCGATCTACGTCGAATGCTCTGCGGGCGCGACCAGTGACCTCCGACGTTGATGGATCCTCATCGAGGCTGAATGCCAGATGCCGGAGCTTCTGAACCAACGGTTCGCCAGCATCTTCCCGACGGTAGCTATTCTCGCGATAGCGCGGTGGTTGCCCAGGCTGTCGCCTTACCCATTGCCATACCTGTTCAGTATTTGCCTTATCGGCAAACACGATCAAGTGCTCGTAGACCGACTTTGCCAGTTGGCGCTCAATCTTCATTCGAAGAGCGCGGTCAGGAATCGCGTCTGCCCGGTGGAGGAATGCGACCATGCCACTCTTATCCGCAACTGCCTCCAACTCGTATAAGCGGTCGGAGACCTCGACTGACCGGCTGGCCGGGGGGTGATCCCAGCCAAGTTCTTCTAGGAACAGGCTCTCGAAGTCGAAGGCCTGAATGGCTTGCCTCACCGGTTCCGCCCGAAAGACCACGTTCAGTCCTCGACGTCGTGCGGGCTCAGGCCCAGCGAGCAAATGATCTGCGGTTCTTTGGTTTCGTCGTCGTCCTGGGTGAGACAGAGCCGGTCTTCAGCGTGCAGGAGGATCACAAGTTTGGCCAGATTGTCGTCATCAATGCCACTGCGTAGTTGGCGGTTCAGGGTATCGCGGGCTGCCTCACGCAAAGGGAAGCGATAAATTGCCTCGTGGGCGCGTTCGAGCTCGGGGGTCACGAAGAACTGTCCCCGGTTACGGTCGATGTAGGTCTTGAGCCTTACGTACACGCGGAAGCGGGCACCTGACGGGCGACCTAGCTGGCCGCCCACGTGCTTTTCCTCAGACGCGGCTCTCCTCACAGCCGAAGCTACGAGTTCGTGGTGGCCTTCCTGGCGAGGGACTGCCCGGGTGTCGGGGGCGCAATAGGCCGCGTTGAGGATGGCGAAGTGTGACTGGCTGACGGTCTGTCCGTCTTCGTTCACACGAAGAAGTGTGTCGTTGTCGGCAGCGGTTTGAAGGTAGATCAAGGCACCTGGGGGATCGGCAGAGGGATCTGACGGGCTTTCCCTCTCGCCAGTAGCATCGAGCGGGTGGGTGCGGGCGGTGTAGACGACGTCCGGTAGCTTCTCGATCTGGCGTGCCAAGGATGAGTTGCCGTCTGTGGCGTTCTTCCAGATTTGGAAGGCGTAGGAGGCCAGATCGATTTCGGTGTCCTCGTCGCCGTCAAGGACGCCGGCACGCTCGCTGTAGAGGTCGAGCACCGGCCGGTCCTCGTCATCCGCGAAATAGGCCTCATCGGTACCCACAACTTCGGCATTCTCGTTCAGCCGCTGCCGAACGCGCGAGCGCAGCCGGATCACGCGCTCCACGCCGTCGGCGGGCAGGAACGAGTAGCAGAGGATTTGGTCGGCGGACTGTCCGATACGGTCTACACGGCCGGCGCGTTGGGCGAGGCGGATGATTGCCCAGGGCAAGTCGTAGTTCACAACAATGGCGCAGTCCTGCAGGTTCTGGCCCTCGCTCAGCACATCGGTGGCAATGACTACTCGAAGCTCGTGGCTCGGCGAGACCTTGTCACGCGCTTCGTTGCTGTCGGGACTGAAGCGGCGGGCGGCCTCGGTGGGATTCCTGGAGTTTCCGGTTACGCCCTCGAGGTTTTCGATGGCCGGACGATCACCCGTGCCGTCAGTCAGTTGTGCCGTCAGGTAGTCCACCGTGTCGGCGAACTGCGAGAACACCAGAACCTTTTCGTGCGGATGGTCAGCAGTAAGCAACTGGTGAAGTCGCGACAGCTTGGCATCGCGGCTCGGATCCCAACCTCCGGCGTCAGCCAGCACGCCGATCAGCGCCCGAGCGTCGGCGCGCAGGTCGCGGGCCAACCCCGGCTTGAACAGGTCGGCCCGTAGCCAGTCGTAGCGGTCGCGCAACGGGCCGGTAATCCGTGCGAAGGCATCTGCAGCGCGTGCTTGAAAGGCCTCCTCCGTATACGCGCCGTCGGCATGAGTCGCTTCAATGTCGTCTTCGTCGTCAATCGGCAGTCGGGCCGTGTTGCGATCCGCGTCGGTTTGGCGCGTGTCGAGATCTTCGGCGCTCTGGGTGCCGATCGGGACGTCGAGACCTCGGTCGACCGCGTGTAGAACCAGGAGATTCCGGAGGACGTGGCGTTCAACCGATTGCAGGAAGGCCGGGCCACTGCTCTCCAAGCGTTTAAAGAGATTGGTGCGGCAGAACCCTTGAAGCCGCTGGCCGGCTCGATTCAGATTGTCAATCTGCCTGTTTTCGGCTGCGGTTGGCGGACTCTCGGGCTCGAGGTCGACATAGTTGCCGAGGCCGTAACGGGGCAGCTTGAGCCGGTTGACAATGGCAACGACGTGATCCGAATACATCCGGGCGTACTGATCGTCGGGGTCACCCGGGTCAATGGCGAATCCAAGCGTGCGGGGGACTCGATCGGGAAAGTAGGAACGTGACTCGTCCGGGAACTGGAGGTACTTGCGACCGGTGTCCGGGTCGGTAAGCGCGTAGTGGTCCTTAATGAAGCTGCGCGTCCGCCGGACCATGTAGAGGCGCATGAGTTCGCGCCAGTCGTCGGCAAACTCGCTGTGCTCGAAGGCGGCCAGGGTGCTGAGATTGCATTGATGCTGGCTAATGAACTCGGTTTCGCCCATCTCGCGCAGCTGTCGCTCAGGGCGCACGCCAAGGTCCTTGTCGAAGGGTGTGAAGAGGCCGAGCTGTGCGGACAGGTCGGTATAGGACTTGTTGTACGGGGTGGCTGACAGGAGGACGGCGAGGCTCTCGTTGGCGGCGATGTACTCCCTGATCGCGCGATAGGTTTGGCCTTCCGGATTGCGCAGGTTGTGGCTCTCATCAACGATCACGATGCGGTACCGGCGCAGGTCGGGGAGCCGGTTTCTGGCGACGCTGATTGACATGACCTCGTGCCGTAGCTGGTAGCGGTGCGCGTAGTCCTTCCACATCTCGGTCAAATTCTTGGGGCAGATGATCAGGGTTTCGAGACCGTAGTCGTCTTCGAGAATCTTGGCCACGGCGGTAGCCATAAGGGTCTTTCCAAGCCCAACCACATCGCCGATCAAAGCGCCACCGCGCCGGTTGATGTGATGTGCGGCGATTTGGGCGGCCGCCGTCTGAAACTCAAAGAGCTGGTTGCCGAAGATGGGCGGGATGCGGAACTCGGCCACGCCTTCGCGCGCATCGCGGGACAGGTGGTAGGCCATCTTGAGGTAGATGTGGTACGGCGGGATCAGTTCCTCGCGCGCCCAGCTTTCGTCGATGATCTCGACGAGTTCTTCTGAGATATCGACGCAGAATTGGTCGTTCCAGCGGTCTTCGAACCACTGCTGGAGCTTGTCGCAGGCATCGTGGTCGAGGATGTCGACGTTGAGTTCCCCCTGCTGTTTCAGACCGGCGAGGGTGAGGTTGCTGCTCCCCAGGTATCCAGTTGTGGGGTTGATGGGATCCTGGCGGTGCATGAGATAGAGCTTGGCGTGCAGCGGGTGGCGCCGGAAAAGCTTGACTATCAGCTTCCCAGCCTGGATCTGCGCCTTTAGCCGCTGTAGGCCGGCTTCGTCTTCATTGCTTGGAGCGCCGGCGGTGAGCTGCTGGCGGAAGTCAATGGCCGCTTCCAGCTTGAGCCGGCGGGCTTCCCGCGAATCCACCCGCCGGTCGTGTTCAAGCAGGCTGAGGGAGGACCGCAAATCCTCCTGCGGCGGGCGTTGCATTCCGACGAGCAGGCGACAGCGCGAGTCGTCGGTGCCGGTCCATTCGTCGACGAAGCGGTCGATCTGACGCCAGCCGCGCAGGTTGAAATAGCCAACGCAGAAGTCGGCGCGTTGGGAGACCTTGAGGGTCTCGGAGAGGGCCGGGAGCAGGCTGGATTCGATGTTGTCGAAGATGCGGGGCATTTGCGGCGGGGTGGATAGGGAACGGGTCAGCTTACTTGGGGCGGGCGGGGGAAGGGTTGGTGGCGGGGGGACGCGGTGGGCATTTGGGCGTGCACGTCGGCGTTTAGGCAGGTGATGGGTTGACGGCAGCGTCGGGGGTTCCGGGATGGAGTGACCGATTGATGCGGCCGGATTTTCGGTCCTATAATTTTGCAGGCTCGGTTGGCTGTTGGGTGGCTCCCGCCGTGGCTACGGCGGCGGGGAACAGGTTTCCTCGCACACGGAGGGACCACGCATGTCACCGGAAGAGTTTCAAGCCGAGGTTCTGCGGCGATTCGATCTCATCGATGAGCGGTTCGAACTCATCGACGAGCGGTTCAAACTCATCGATGAGCGATTCGATCGCGTTGACGAGCGGTTCAGTCGTGTCGATGAGCGGCTCGATCGGATTGAGAGCGAGCAGTCTTCGCTACGGCAGCAGGTCCAGGGTCTGACCAATACGGTTGATCGTATGTACGACGTCCTTATCGATCGCGGGCGTCCAGACCCGAGACGCAGGCGCGAAACTTCCCAGGTCTGAGACGAGCCGGGTCACGGGAATGCACGCGAATCAGGACGCTGCATCCGGTTTCCCTCGTTAGGCCGCGAGGCGTTGACGCTCCAATAGGCACGGAGGAGCGGCGTGATCCCGATGGGGACCACGCCGCTGGTGGTGGGTCGCTGGTTAGGGGTCGAGGCGGAAGGGGGGGTAGCGGTCGGTGGTGAGGATGAAGGCGTAGGCCTGGACGCGGGCGCTGTAGCGGATGACGCCGACGATGAAGTCGAAGAGGGCGCGCGGGTATTCGGCGGTGATGACGACCATGATCCAGCCGAGGATGACGGCGATGAAGGCGAGGATGGAGAGAACGACCAGGACGATGTAGTGGGGGATGGCCAGGAACCACTTGACGAGGGGGAGCCAGCGATTGAGGTCGGTTTCGGCGTTGGGGTACTCGATGTCGAGATGGACGGCCTGGTGTTCGTCGGTGGAGGGGTACTCGTCGCGCAAGGCCAGGAAATAGACCTCGATGCGGTAGACGAAGCGGCTGAGTTCGAGATTCCAGTCGAACCACCAGCGCGGGTACTTGTGGCGGAAGAGGAGGATCAGCACAAGGGGTAGCCAGAGGAGTGGGATGGAGATGGCCGCCTGATCGGAGCCGCTGGCCTGGCCGCTGTTGACGAAGCCGGGAATGAGCGCGGCGACGATGAGGATGGGGATGACCATGATGAGCCGGAAGAGGGTGGTGAGGCGGTTGAGGGGTTGGTCGGGGTAGTCGACGGAGAATTGGACGGGGTAGTCGGATTGGTTGCTGGCCATGGGCTGGGGGTCCCGGTAGCGGCTAGTGGACATAAGCCTATGTTTCGGAGTCGTACTTTGGCGAACGAGCGAGTGGTTTGGCGTGCGGGGCTATGGGCGGTGTCGCACCATGCGGTGGCCGTGCGACGACGTGCCGTGCATAGGAGACCTTTGCCTAACCCGAGCGTGGTTGCCCGGAAGACCCCTCACCGGTTTCGGCCGAAGACGGCCGAACCCCGGATCGAGTCCGGGGCAGGCTCTGCCTCTCCCCTTGGAGAGGGTGAAGAGCGGCACCGCCTACGCGGACGAGGCGGGGTCTTGCAAAGCTCTCCTCTGGGAGAGGGAGAACGAGCGGCCCCGCTTTCGAGGTCGAGGCGGGGTCATGCAAGGGTCTCGCACAGGGGGGACGCGGAATGACGGGTAGCGGGGGGCGTCCGCTGGTGTTGGTGATCGAGGACGATCTGCGGTATGTGCGGCAGTTGCGCGGGGACCTGGCGGTGGGCGGCTTTGCGGCGGTGTTTGCGGGTACCGGCGCGCAGGGTCTGAACGAGGCCGCTGTGGAGACGCCTGATGTGGTGTTGCTTGACCTGGGTTTGCCGGACATGGAGGCGTTGTCGGTGTTCGCGCAGTTGCGTGGTAGCTGTGATGCGCCGGTGATTGCGATGAGCGCGCGGGAGGACGATGAAGGTATTGCGGGCGCGCTGGATGCGGGGGTGGACGACTATCTGCCGAAGCCGTTTGACCTTGATCAGTTGCTGGCGCGGCTGCGGGCGGTGCTGTGGCGGGCGCCGGGGGCGGAGGTTGGAGCGCCGCCGCCGTTCGAGTCCGACGGGCTGTTCGTGGACTTCGCGGCGGCGGAGGTGACGGTTGGGGGACGGCGGGTGGCGTTGAGCGCCGCGGAGTTCCGGCTGCTGCGGTTCCTGGCGCGGAACCGGGACCGGGTGTTCAGGCCGGCGCAGCTGGTGGAGGAGGTGTGGGGGCCGGAGTATGCGGGGGACCGTCACCTGGCGCGGGTGTTCGTGCGGCGGGTGCGGGAGAAGATCGAGCGGGACCCCGGGGCTCCGCGGCATCTGGTGACGAAGGCCGGGGTGGGGTACATGCTGCGGAAGCACGAGTGACGGAAGGCTGACGGCGGGTGGGATACCATCGGGGTTGCGTTGAGGATTGCTCTGGAGTCGCGTGATGCCGGCCGTTGACTCCCTGACCCGACCCGTCGAACAGGCGCCCGCGTTCCGCAAAGTCGCGCCTTACCTGGTGGACTGCGATTGCCACCACCTGTGGCACAAGATCGACGAGATCTTTCCGTATCTGCCGCGCCAGTACGTGCAGGAAATCAAGGACTTCGGGTCCATGTTTCCGAACGGCGGCTGGACGAATATGCCGAACTCGCACGGCTACCGGACCGATCACGACGTGGACGAGAACACGGACTTCGCGGAGTTCACGGTGAAGGAGCACCTGGACCCGTACGGGTTCGATGTGGCGATCCTGACGGGGCAGATGGTCTACCCGACGGTGGGGATGACGAACCTGGACTACGCGGCGGCGATCTGCCGGGCGCATAACGACTGGACGATGGAGCAGTGGGTGGCGAAGGACCCGCGGTTCCGCGCGACGCTGGCGGTGGGGCCGAACGACCCGGTGCTGGCGGTTGAGGAGATCGAGCGGCTGGGGGATCACCCGGCGGTGGTGGGGGTGATGCTGCCGGCGGGTGGGCGTCATCCGTACGGGAACCGGATTTATCACCCCATTTACGAGGCGGCGGAGCGGTACGGGCTGACGATCGTGACGCATTTTGGCGGCGAGGGGCGGGGGCAGACGAATCCGCCGACGGCGGCCGGGTTCCCGACCTATTACCTGGAGATGCGGATGGCGCGTCCGCAGATTGCGCAGGCGCATACGGCGAGCCTGATCTGTGAGGGGGTATTTGAGAAGTTCCCGACGCTGACGTGGGTGTTCGTGGAAGTGGATACGTGGTGGATTCCAGGACTGCTGAACCACTTTGACGCCGACTGGAAGGCGGTTCGGGACTACACACCGTGGGTGAAGCGGCTGCCGAGCGAGTACTTCCGGGATCACATCCGGGTGGGCACGCAGCCAATGGAGCAGCCGGGGTCGCGCGAAGACCTGCACTGGTTCCTGGAGCAGGCGCGGGCGGACGAGACGCTGGTGTATGCGAGTGATTTCCCGCACTGGGACTGGGACTCGCCGACTTCGGTGGCGCCGGATTTTCCGTCGGAGATGCGGGCGAACATTTTTGGGGAGACGGCGCGGGCGGCGTTCCGGCTGTAGCGTCTTTTGGATGGGTCTGGCAGAGCAGGGTGAGTCGATTGAGTCGGTCCCGGCCGTGGCCAGGCAGGTTGCATGACCGACGCTTCGAAACGCACCCCAGCCCTCTCCCTGCCAGAGGCCTTTGCGTAACTTAGGGGTGGGTGCCCGGTAGACCCCTCACCGGTTTCGGCCGAT
>JAPOXI010000041.1:0-7341 GCA_026707185.1 Chloroflexota bacterium | reverse complement strand
TTCGGCCGAAGACGGCCGAACCTGCCTCTCCCCTTGGAGAGGGTGAAGATCCGCCACGACTTGGAGGTCAAGGCGGGATTTTGCAAGGGTCTTTGCCAGGGAGAGGGGGAAGACGGAGGCTGAGGCTTACGAAGTCCGTGGCACCGGATCTCGACCATGGGTGAGCGCTGAGCAGGCGTGTTTGGGGAAAGCGCGTGACGCCTGCGACTTCGGACGAGATTGTTGTCTGCCCGATTGCCGAATTGCCGGTGGGGGAGCGGTGTGAGGCGGGGGGGGCGCTGGGGTATGGGGTGACGGTGTTCAATGTGGGCGGGGATTTGTACGCGATGTTGAATCACTGTCCGCATCGGGGCGGGCCGTTGTGCCGGGGGCGGATCCGGCCGCATCCGGTTTCGGACCAGGTGGGGTACTGGGAGTTCGAGCGGGAGGGGGAGATTCTGCGGTGCCCGTTTCATAACTGGGAATTCGACATTCGGACGGGCGAGGCCCTGTACGACGAGCGGGTGCGGGCGCGGACGTTTCCGGTGGAGGTGCGGGATGGGCAGGTGGTGGTGCAGGTGCGGAAGAGGCGGCGGTAGCCCAGACCGCGAACTTCGCGTCGCTCGCGGACCGTGAAAAAGCAACCTTTCAGGGACGTTTGTGCGTGCGACGATTGCCGGGTTGCGTCGGAGAGCCGGCGTGACGGGCCGGACTGGAGATGCGGACCTGATGGCCGACCGTTCTAACGGCAGCACACCGATCGTGGTGGTGCGGGACGTCTACAAGTCGTTTGGCGACGTGCACGCGCTGGCCGGGGTGAGCCTGGAGATCGAGCGGGGGACGGTGCTGGGTTTGCTGGGGCCCAACGGGGCGGGCAAGACGACGCTGGTGCGGGTGCTGACGACGTTGCTGGATCCGGACGCGGGGTCGGCGACGGTGGCCGGCTATGACGTGCGGCGCGAGCGGACGCGGGTGCGTCCGCTGATCGGGCTGGCCGGGCAGTCGGCGGCGATCGATGACACGCTGACGGGCCGGGAAAACCTGGAGATGGTGGCAAATCTGTACCACATGGGCCGGGCCAAAGCCGCGTCGCGGGCGGGCGAGTTGCTGGGGCGGTTCGACTTGCTGGAGGCGGCGGATCGTGCGGCCAGGACGTATTCGGGCGGGATGCGGCGGCGGCTGGACCTGGCGGCGAGCCTGGTGGCCGATCCGGAGGTGTTGTTCCTGGACGAGCCGACGACGGGACTGGATCCGCAGGCGCGGCTGGAGCTGTGGACAGTGATTCGAGAGCTGGTGGCGACCGGGACGACGGTGCTGCTGACGACGCAGTACCTGGAGGAGGCCGATCAGCTGGCCGACGAGATCGTGGTGATCGACCACGGGCGGATCATCGCGCAAGGGACGGCGACGGACCTGAAGGCGCGGTCGGGCGGCGAGCATCTGACGGTGCGCGTGAGCGACCTGGCGGCGCTGGAACAGGTGCGCGAGGTGCTGGAAGCCGAGGGGGATGGGCCGCCGACCGTTGATGACGCCACGGGGACGGTCTCGGTGGCGGTGAGCAACGGGCCGGCGCGGCTGGCCGGGGTGGTGCGGCGGCTGGACGAGGCGGAGGTGGCGATTGCCGACATCGGGCTGCGGCAGCCGACGCTGGACGAGGTTTTTCTGTCATTGACCGGGCATCGAGCCGCCAACGAGACGGCCGACGCAACCGCAGGAGCCGCCTGATGGTGGTTTCGATGGACGCGTTGCGGGTGGAGGCACGCCATGCGCCGGGCGACATCCTGCAGCTGTGGAAGCGCAACATGCTGGCGTACCGGAGGCAGCCGGACTTGCTGGTGTTTTCGACGATCCAGCCGGTGATGTTCGTGCTGCTGTTCGCGTACGTGTTTGGCGGGGCGATCCAGACGGGGCCGGTGGACTACATCGATTTCCTGCTGCCGGGGATCCTGGCGCAGTCGGTGCTGTTCGGGTCGACGCAGACCGGGGTGGGGCTGGCGGTGGACGTGACGAGCGGGATGATCGACCGCTATCGCACGCTGCCGATGGCGCGGTCGGCGGTGGTGGCGGGGCGAATCCTGGCGGACACCACGCGGAACGTGTTTGTGGTGGGGTTGATGCTGGGCGTTGGGTTCCTGATTGGGTTCCGGTATCACGGGACGGTGCCCGGGGCGATCGCCATGCCGTTCGTGGCGGTGCTGTTCGGTCAGACGTTTTGCTGGATTTCGGCGGCCATCGGCACCAGCGTCAGGCGGGCTGAGACGGCGCAGGTAGCGTCGTTCGTGTGGCTGTTTCCGCTGGTGTTCGTGAGCTCGGTCTTCGTCCCGGTGGAGACGATGCCGGACTGGCTGGAAGTCGTGGCGGAGAACAGCCCGGTGACGCACACGGTGAACGCGATGCGGGGGCTGGCGCTGGGCACGGATTTCTGGGAGCCGCTGGTGAAGGCGCTGGCCTGGATGGCGGGGATCATGGCGGTGTTCGTGCCGCTGGCGGTGTGGCGGTACCGGTCGATCCAGTAGGCGACCGTTGGGTCGTCGGAGTGGTGGTTGGTGGCGAGTGATGGGTGATGGTGATTGGTGGACTGCGCGGGTGGGGCCGGTTGGGGTGGTGGGCTGGACCGGGGGCGGGGATGGAAATACCCGTAGTGATGGCAAGGCTGGCGCTGGTGTTGGACTAAGCCCCGGTCGGTGGGCGGACTGTCGGAACGGGGGGCTGCAGCTACAATAGCGGCAGCATCAAAGGGGCGGCCCCGGTGCTTGCAGCGGGGACGATTGAGGTCCGGTCGGCGATTTCGCCGTCACACCGAGGGGGCGCCCACGTGCGAGACCAGATCCAGAGCCGATCAGGCACCGGCTTTCAGGGAAACCGATGACGGCCGACCTGTCCGCGCGCGAGACTTACCCAATGGCACCAACCGTTGACGAGCGGCCCGAGTGGTTGCCTGATGAGTACGAACACGTGCAGGTCACGCGCGAGGAAGTGTGGCAGGCACTGGACCGGGACGCGCGGCGGCTGTTTGGCCTTACGGCCGATGAGTTCCTGCGCATTTTCCGCAACCCGCCCGAGCAGTATCACGGCGACGTGCGATTCCGCTCGCTGTGCCATGTCGCTGATCTGATTGCCGAGCCGGACGACCTATAGCAGCCGTCGGGCTGCTCGCGACTTTCTGCGCCGCATCCGCGAGGTCTACAAGCTCGTCGCAGATGCTGAGCTCGGTCACGCATGGCTTGCTGGAGACGTATTAGTGATCGGTCACCGCGTCTCGCGCATCTCGCCGCATGGTTGGCCAGTTCCGCTCAGGAATGGCATGTACCTGAATGTGGAACTGACGCTGGCCGTTAGCGGCCCCACTGCACCGCGTCTGGCAACGACCCGCGCCTCATACACCTACCAAGCCGGCGAGGGCTTGGACGACCCGCGTCCGTTGTTCACTTACCAGTACGACCGGAACGCGCCGTTTCCGTATCCGCGCTGCCACCTCCACGTGTTTGCCGTCCCCGACGATTATGCGCAGGAGCGACAGTTTTCGCGCCTGCATCTCCCGACACGACGAGTCACGCTGGAGCAGATCGTCTGGCACCTGATCCAGGAGCACGATGTGGATCCCCGCCGTGACGACTGGCGACAGGTGCTGTGGCGCCATGAGGCGTGGTTCCGAACGATTCAGCAGGGTCGAGCATGGCCATACGACCGGCCCTTTGATCCACCCGGAGTTAGCTAGGGTCGGAAACGGCAGCCGGAACGAGGGATCTTGGAGGTGGCAGCAGTGCAATCAACGCAATCAGTGCATGGGTTGGTGGCGGGGAAGGCAGTAGCGGCGAGATGCTGGTGTGGCAGAGATAGGTCTTGGGCGAATGCCCGACGGAGCAGGCGGTTCGACGGGTCGGTGGTGCTACCGGCGATCACAGGGCCTGAAGCGCGGGCAATGCTAGGAGGGACGGCGTAATCGGCGACGGGTCGGCGGATCGGGGCGGTAGTGATTTGAGAGGCTCGCTATGCCCGGGGAGGCCGAAACGCGGTTGGATCGGGGGAGCAGGGGAGTGGGGAGCGGGAGAGAGTCGCAGCCCTGATGGGTGTTGCCCTAGACCGATATCTCAGTCGGAATAGCGCCGCAGTCGCGTTGCTGAGGTCGTGGGCTCGAGTCCCACTCGGTCCACACTCTCCGACCCAATGAGACTGAGGCAGTACTCCCGAGGTTCTGTCTGCCACTTCTCGCGGAGGCGTAGAGGTGGTCCCACACAGAGTCCAGATGCAGTTCCCGTATAGACATCTGAAGTGTGTCTCTGGACTCTCGTAGCATTGCCAAATGCCGCCACGCTACAAACCTGAACAAACGCCCTACGGTTCGGCGAGAGACCTTCCGTCGTACCAGGAGATGGCCCGCCAGATTCAGGGCGGCAAGCTCCTGACCCTTTTCGTTGCACGAAATCAACGTCCTCGGCTTCTCCAGATTGAACGCGAAATGAATCATCTCGCGTCAGTTGTTGACCGCTTCTACGACCAACTCGGACCTCGGAACTGGATATTTCACAGTTCACTCAACGTCTCGGCGGTTGAAGCGATTCTCGACCAGGCGACCAACACGAGAGAGGCTGAGCAGAGATTTATTGAAGTCTATCGAGATGAAGGAAACCTGGACCGCTGGATTCGACAGACAACCTTCGTCGACGGTCTTCGAGAGCGTTCGCACCAAATCGAGCGGGCTCGAGAGCACTATTTCGCCAATCATTTTGACAGCGCCGCGCTGCACCTGATCGCGGTAATGGACGGTTTCGTTAACGACTTTGAACCTGATCGAAGACGCGGTCTGTCCTCTCGAGACCCTGACTCCATGATCGCCTGGGACAGCGTGGTTGGTCATCACCTCGGTCTTACGAATGCCCTTAAAGCGTACAGCAAGACGATCAAGAAACGGGTTGATCAGGAGGTCTACGAGCTGCACCGACACGGCATAGTTCACGGCACGATAACGAGATTCGACAATGTGATTGTCGCGACAAAAGCTTGGAATATGCTATTCGCAGTTGTCGACTGGGCAACAGCAATCAGGAAGGCCGGTCAGCCCGAATCTCCTGTCCCGTCATTTCGAGCTGTCCTAAAAAAGATGGCGCAAACAGCCAGAAATAAGAAAATGCTGGAGGCGTGGAAACCAAGCCGGCTCTCGGTTTCCGATGCTCGTATCGAAGACCATGAAATCCATGCACTGACTACGGAGTTCCTGACCGCCTGGCGCGAACGCAACTTCGGCACCCTAGCGCGTTTCCCAAGTAGGAACCTCGCAATTCGCCAAGAAACGCTCGGGCAAATGGCGGGACAACTCCGTGAGGACTTCGAATCCTACACTCTGACAGAGTTTCGCGTAACCGAGCTTGAAAACACCGCGCCTGCCGTCTGGATGTCGAGGGGAACGGCGACGGTAAACGACTCGCCCGGAACTTTCGAATGCCGGTGGATTTCGGAGGAGCCTGACGGCAGCTTCGGGTATGGCTCCGAATCAGCGATTTGGCGCCTTGTAATCTATTCCCCAGCGGTATGGCGGCGTAGCAAATTTACGGCAAACAGAGATTCGGGTGTCTCTCCTCAGGCTCGTCTGTAGGTTTCCAGGCTGCTAGGACAAGGCTTGCCTGACCAGAACTTGAGCAGACTACCCGACGTGTCCATCGTGGCCTTGGCTTCGGTTCGTCACAGCTCTCCCGCACGCACTTACTGACGTGCCTCCTGGTTCGCTTGCTGATGCCTGCTGCCGAGCGCATTGTCGTTGTCCGCGTCCGTCGTCTCAGGATGCTTCTGCGCAAACTCTAGAGTTCGCTCCTTGACCGTCGATTCCGTTCTCCCTGCGGTCCCGTAGTGAGAACCCCGGCTTAACTCCGCAACAAGCACTTCTCGGTTGTCAGATCCTTGCCGCCCCCGTCGTCCCGATGAGTGAAGCGACCGCTGCTTGTACCGAGTCGTTCGTTGGAATGGCCGCGTAAGCAGCTAACGCACACGACGGGGCTCTGTACTTCATTGTTCCGGTTTACTCTGAGCGATTGGATAGTGGCCGAGTTCTAACCGGGCACTCCAAGGCCTCCTGCAGGGGGCGTTCCCCTCGCGAGCCTCGAAGTCAGTCACCGTCGGAATCCTCAGGCTTCGGATAGGTCGCTTCGTAGATCTCGAGCAGGCGCTGACCGTTGTAGGACCAGAGCGGTGTTGGCCGTGGTCCTCGCTCAAGGCCAAGCGATAGGCGCGAAGCCTGTGTGAGGGACATCTCTTCCCCCTTGTAGCGCACGCGATTGCCGCTGAGCACTTCAGCCGTATCGTCATTGCGCAAACACTCGAGCGTGGCCCCGACCGGAATCCCCATCGTGGCGAAGTTCAGGGGGCTGCGGACCTTTCGCTGGAATTGCTCGCCGGCCTCACGCGATGATTCGTCCACAGCGCCCTGGCCCTCGACTTCAACCTCTGGGGTCACGTCCTGGCCGCCGATCAGGTTCAAGATGGCCTCAACCTGCGAGAGTGACACAGTAAAGAACTCGCGCGAGGGATTGACGCGCGAGGGGCCAAATGCCTTGTGAAGCGCCACCTCGACCGCAGCATGGTTCTCAACTTGACGCGCCAGCACGCAGTCAAAGGGCACGGGCACACCTGTGGAGTAAAGCTCCCTGAGTCGATCGCCAATGTCTGCCCGCCGCGTGCTCCCGATCTTGACCATGTCGGGCATAGCCAAGTTCGTCAGGACGTACACGATCCCTCTGTCTATCGACGTTGACTCGGTCACGGTTTCCTCCCGGCTCGTGGAAATGTCCGTGCTCATGACCTTCGGAATCTGGCGAGCCAGGCCTGGAGGCTCGCGACTTCCTCGGCCTCGGACAGGGAAGCGAAGGTGCGCCAAAAAACCGCAGAGCGTGGGGCTCGTATGGCGCAGGCCGCCTTGTCAAGCGGCGCCAGTTCTTCCTCCCCGAAGGAGATGTGTCTTCGTGCCATGACGGCAATCGTAGCCGCGGGGGCGCGAGACCGGAAGAGGGCGGTTTGGAAACGGGGCCGAACGTTCGGCTACGGCTCGCCGCGGATGGTTCGGCGGGGATGGAGGGGTGGTGGGGGCCTGGGATGGCCTGGGTGCGGTCGGATGAATGGTGCGCGAAAAACGGGCGGATTGGGGATGTCGGGCGGTGGGAGCTGGAGTGGTGAGGTGGGGGAAGGGGGACGAGCGAGCGCGGGTCCCAGGCTGCGCGCAGCCTGGGCCACGAGAGACGACGGCCCGGGCCACAGGCCAGGAACGGGGCGACGGCGGGGGTGGGATGGGTGCGCGGAAGACGGGCGGGTCTCAGACGCCGCCCCTTGTATGTTGCAGAACCCTCGGATCGTCCGGGGGACCACGTAGGGCCG
>JAPOXI010000100.1 GCA_026707185.1 Chloroflexota bacterium | reverse complement strand
CGCCGCAGGCGCGGAAGTCGAGGAGCATGACCGAGAAGCGGCGCTGCCAGAGGCGGTAGGCGCGGTTGGCCAGCACGGTGTGATTGACGCCGAGACCGTGGACGAGGATCACGGTGGCGATGGGGTTGTCGTGCGGCTTGATCCAGCCGGCGAGGCGGGTGCCGTCGGCTGACCGGAAGTGCACGCGCGCCGGGTTGAGGGGCTGAGGTTCCCAGTCGGTCGGGCGCCATCGCCGGTTCGGGTGGACGATGACCCAGGCGGTACGCACGACGATCAGGACGTACGCGGCTACGGTGAGGCCGAGGCCGAGGAGGATGAGGCGGGTCATGCGGCGGCCGCCAGATTCCTGACATGGGCGGCGGCGGCTTCGACGCCTTCACCCGGCGGGCTGGCCTGCACGATGTCAATCAGCGCGCTGGCGACGATGGCGCCTTCGGCGCGACCGTGCAGTGCGCGCAGGTGCTCTGGTTTGGAGATGCCGAAGCCGACGACGCGCGGGACATCGGTGGCCTTTCCCACACGAGCGAGGTAGGCCGGAAGGTTGTCGGCGAGCCGCGCGCGGCTGCCGGTGACGCCGGTGACGCTGACGCAGTAGATGAAGCCCTTCGCCCCGCGGCCGACGTGCCGCAGTCGCTGAGGCGGCGTGGTCGGGGCCGCAAATCGGATGAGGTAGAGGCCATGCTCGGCATTCGCGGCCTCGATGTCGTCGGCGTGCTCCGGCAGGACGTCAGGAACAATCAATCCGTCGGCTCCGGCTGCCGCAAGCTCGCGTGCCAGCGAGCCAAAGCCGAACTGCATGAACGGGTTTGCGTAGCCCATGGGGACCAACGGTATGTCGGTCTGCGAACGAATCCGCTCGATCATGTTGAAGGCGTCCTCGAGCCAGACGCCTCCTTCCAGCGCGATCTGTGAGGCCAGTTGCACCGTGGGGCCGTCGGCGATGGGATCGCTGAAGGGCATGCCGATCTCGAGCATGTCCGCACCGGCTTCAACGTAGGCGAGTGCCAATTCGACCGCGGATTCACGTGTTGGGTAGCCGACGGTGACGTAGGGGGCCAGGACGAGGCGCGAATCGGCTCGTGCCGAAATGAAGGACGCGTCGATGCGATTCATTCGCGGGCACCGAGTTCGGCGGCGATGGTTTCCATGTCCTTGTCGCCGCGTCCCGAGAGATTGACCAGGATGACGTGATCACTGCTTTTCCGGGATGCCATCCGGATCGCGCCGGCCACGGCGTGCGCGCTCTCGAGGGCTGGAATTATGCCCTCCGTTCGGGCCAGCAGTTGAAGGGCCTCCATTGCGTCGGCGTCACCACACGTGACGAAGTCCGCCCTCCCGACATGGTGAAGGTAGGCGAGTTCGGGCCCCACGCCCGGATAGTCGAGGCCGGCCGCGATGCTGTGCGTTCCAATGATCTGCCCTCCTTCGTCCTGAAGGAGAAGACTGCGGGCGCCGTGAAGGATTCCGGGAGTCCCGCTCTCGACGGTGGCCGCATGGTTGCCCTGATCGCCGCCGCGGCCGCCGGCTTCGACGCCGATCAGCGCGACGTCGGGGTCGTCGATAAATGCGGAGAACATCCCAATGGCGTTGCTGCCGCCGTTGACGCAAGCGATCACGGTGTTGGGCAGGCCGCCGGCGAGGTCCTGGATCTGGGCGCGGGCTTCGCGGCCGATGACGCGCTGAAACTCGCGCACGATTTTCGGATAGGGGTGTGGGCCAGTCGCGGAGCCGAAGAGGTAGAAGGTCGTCTCCACGTTTGTGACCCAGTCGCGAAGCGCTTCGTTGATGGCGTCCTTGAGGGTGCGGGTGCCGGAGGTCACGGATATGACCTCGGCACCGAGGGTGCGCATGCGCGCGACGTTGAGCGCCTGGCGGTGGACGTCTTCCTCGCCCATGTAGACGACGCAGTCGAGGCCGAGCATGGCGCAGACGGTGGCCGACGCGACGCCGTGCTGGCCGGCGCCGGTTTCGGCGATGACCCGACGCTTGCCGCTGACGCGGGCCAGCAGACCCTGGCCGAGGGCGTTGTTGATCTTGTGGGCGCCAGTGTGGGCCAGGTCTTCGCGCTTCAGGTAGATCCGGGCGCCGCCGAGTTCACGGCCGAGGCGGGCTGCGTGGTACGTGGGCGTGGGGCGACCGGCGTATAGGCGAAGAAGGCCCTCGAGTTCGTCCACAAACGCCGGATCGCGATGGTGGCGCTGAAAGGACGATTCGAGCTCGTCGAGGGCGGCAACAAGAGTCTCGGGCACGTAGCGGCCGCCGAAGGGCCCGTAGTAGCCGGACGCGTCGGGCAGCGCGCGGGTCTCAAGCATTGGAAGGTTGGGTGTCGGTGAGATCCGAAGGAATGCGGTTGATGAGGCGCTCGCCCAGGATCGTGACGACGCCCGGATCCTGGGCGCTCAGGTAGACGAGCTCGAATATGGCGGATACGCGTCCGTGTCGCAGTATCAAGTAGTAGATGTGTGGGTCTCCTGGACCAAGCTCGCGCTCCTCCGGTTCGATTTTCGGGTCAATACGAACCTCAATCAGGCGATTCTGGTCGGCCAGCGTGAACTGATCCGACGTGCGGGTCCCGGGCTCCAGGTCCGGGTAGAACTGTCGGAAGAAGCCCAGGGCAGCGATGGCGTAGGTGGGTGCGGCGCTATCAACGAGCTCGTCGAACATCCGGGACGCGCCCTGGGAATTGGCGTGGACGAACAGACGCTGCACGAGCTGTACTGGCCGGCCGGCCCCGGTCCCGCCGGTGGGCTGGCGGCTACTGCCAGTGACATGAAAGCTCACCAGGCCGGATTGGGCCATGAGTTCTTCGGACAGGAAGTCGGTCGGGTCGGAAGTCTCGTCGGCAGTCTCGAGCCCGGGATCTACCTCGGACGCCGGAATGACGAGCGACCTGGCGGTTTCGTTGGCCGTGATGGCGGCGATGTCGACCTCGGGAAGCGGCGTGGATTCGGCCGTGGGCGTGGGTTCCGCGGTGGATGCGGGTTCTGCGGGCGCCGAGGTCGGGGTGGTGCCCGGTTGGGCTGGCGTGACGCCACGGTCGGCCACTGCTTGCATGGCCTGTGAGGGCGTGGGCTCAGTCGTTGGCGCTACCGTGGGCGCCGTGGCGGGCGAGGGCGCCTGGGCCGCGCCGGCGCCGGACTCGGGTTGGGGGACGGCATCGGGAGCATTCAGGACAATGTCGCTCTGGCCTTCGGAGAACAAGAATGTGATCCGAGTCACGGGCTGGACCGGGCGTTCGCCATTCTCGAGTTGCAGCCCGTGAGTGCAGGCGGCCAGGCCGATGAGCCCCAGGATCAGGACGAACAGTCGAAGGCTTCTCATGGGGCTGAAGCCGCCGCGAAGGCTTGGCGGGCGTTGCGGACGAATTGTTCAATCTTGTCGTGGTCCTTACGCCGATCGGTTTCCACGCCGCTGCTGACATCCACACCGTAGGGATGCGTGGCGCGAATGGCGCCGGCTACGTTGTCCGGCGCTAAGCCGCCTGAAAGAAGTACGCGGTAGGCGCGGGCCGCGTCGCGTGCGAGCGAGTAATCCCAACTCTCGCCGGTCCCGCCGGCCTGTCCTTCGACGAGGGCGTCGAGATGAAACAGCGGAACCTGGAACTTCGGAAACTCGCCGCGGTCGTTGGGAAGCCGGAGAGTCTTGATGGCGCGTTCGCCGAAGGTCCGGCAGTAGGCCGGCGCCTCGGCACCGGAGAGCTGCACGCGGTCGAGTTTGCAGGCGTCGATGACTTCGTCGACCTCTGCCTGCGGCGCATTGACGAAAACGCCGACGCGTTCCACATGCGGTGGGGCGGTGTCGAAGATGGCGCGGGCCTGTGCGAGCGTTCGGCGGCGACGGGCGGGAGCAAAGATGACGCTCACCATGTCGGCACCGGCCGCCACGGCGACGTGGGCGTCGGCTGGTTCCAGGAGCCCGCAGATCTTGACGAGCATGAACGAGCTACTCGCCGGCCTCGACCAACATGCGGAGCTGTGCCCGCGGGTCGTCGGCCTTCATGATCGACTCGCCGACGAGAACGCCGCTGACGCCGGCGGCGGCCAGCCGCTCGACGTCGTGGGCGGTGTGGACGCCGCTTTCGCTCACGACCGTGATTTCTTCGGGAATCAGCTTGCAGAGTTCCTCAGTGACGGCGAGATCGGTTGTGAACTCGCGCAGGTTGCGGTTATTGATGCCGATGATGCGGGCGCCGGCCAAGAGGGCTTCGTCAAGCTCTTCCTCGGTGTGGATCTCAACAAGGGCTTCCATCTCAAGCCGATGCACAAGCGTAATCTGCGCCGCGAGGTCCTGATCGAGCGTCAGGCCGGTTATGAGCAGCACGGCGTCGGCTCCGGCGGCCGCGGCCTCAAAGATCTGATAGTCATTGATGACGAAGTCTTTTTGCAGAACGGGCAGATCCGCCGCGGCGCGCGCCGCACGCAGGTCGGCATGGGTGCCGCCGAAGAAGGGTTCGTCGGTGAGGACGGAAATGCCGATGGCCCCTCCGTCCTGGTAGCGGGCCGCCCAAGCGGCGGGATCGACGTTCTTGGCGAAGACGCCGGCGGAGGGCGAGCGCCGCTTGATTTCCGCCATCACGCCGACGCCCTCCTCGTCAAGTGCGTGCCACAGCGAGCGCTTGGGTGGGCGTTGCGCAAGACTGGTCTCGAGCTCGGCCAGATTGGCGTGCTCCGCACGGGCCGCCACGTCGATGCGCTTCCTGGCGACAATGTCGTCGAGGATCACGACCTACGCTCCGTCGCTCCTGTTCGAGACTTCGATGAGCCGGTCGAGGCAGGCGAGGGCCGCGCCGCTGGCGATGGCGTCGGAGGCTCGGGCGACGCCGTCACGCCAGTCCGAGGCGATGCCGGCGGCGACGAGTGCGCCGGATGCGTTGGCCAAGACGATGTCACGCCGCGGGCCGGTGTGCGCGCCTGCCAGCAGCTCGCGGGTGAGATCGGCCACGATCCGGGCATCGTGCGTTGCAAGTTCGCCGGCGTCTACGCGTGGAAGTCCAAAGTCCGACGGCGCGAGGTCGTACTCGGTCACCGTGCCGTCGCCAACTTCGAAGACATGGGTTGACCGGGTGAGGGAGATTTCGTCCACGCCTTCGTGTCCATGGACCACGAGCGCGCGGCTGATTCCCAAGAGTCGCAGCGATTCGGCGATGGTGGGGGCGAGCGCAGGATCTCCAACTCCAAGCAGGCGCCGCTGGGCGCCGGCGGGATTGGTGAGCGGGCCGAGAATATTGAAGACGGTGCGAATGCCGATTTCGCGACGCAGCGGAGCGGCGAAGCGCATGGCGGGATGGAAGGCCTGCGCAAACATAAAGGCGACACGGGCTTCGTCGAGTGCTTGCGCCACCAGGTCCGGCCCGGCCATGAGGTTGACGCCGAGCGCCTCAAGCACGTCGCCACTGCCGGCGGGGCGGGTGACTCCGCGGTTGCCATGCTTGGCGACCACGGCACCTGCACCCGCGGCAACGAAGGCGGCAGCGGTTGACACTCCCACCCAACGCGTGCGGCCGCCGCCGGTGCCGCAGGTGTCGACGAGCGCGGCGCTGTCGACGTGGACGCTCAGCGCGTGGCGGGTCATGCTGGCGGCGAAGCCCGCGATTTCGGCGGCCGTCTCACCCTTGAAGCGCAGCGCGGTGACGAAGGCGCCAAACTGGGCAGGCGTCATCTCATCTTCGAGAATCGCGTCCATAAGGCTGGCCGCTGTCGCCCGCTCGAGGTCATCGCCATCAACAACCGAACGGATGGCCTCGGCAATCATGCGGCCACCGGTACATCGGCCAACCGAAGAAAGTTCCGCAAGAGCGCGGGTCCAGCGGCGGTCAAGATCGATTCCGGGTGGAACTGCACGCCATAGATGGGGTGCGAACGATGCTGCACTCCCATGATAAGCCCGTCCGGGCTCTCGGCCGTGACTTCGAGCTCTTCCGGAAGACTGTCGCGGGCCACGATCAAGGAGTGGTAGCGGGTGGCCTGGAATGGATTGGGGAGGTCAGCGAAGAGGCGGCGGCCGTCGTGGGCAATGGGCGAGGTTTTTCCGTGCATGAGCACTGGGGCGCGCACCACCTGGCCGCCGAAGGCCGCGCCGATGGCCTGGTGACCGAGGCAGACTCCCAGGGTGGGCACGGTGGGGCCGAGTTCGCGGATGAGACCGACGGAGATTCCAGCCTCATGCGGGGTGCACGGACCGGGTGAGACGACGATGGCGTCCGGCGCCATGGCCTTGACGTCGTCGACGGAAATCACATCGTTGCGATAGACCGTGACGTCCGGCTGCAGGACCTGGAGGTACTGCACAAGGTTGTAGGTAAACGAGTCGTAGTTATCCAGGACGAGCAGCACGAGCCGCCTCCTCCGCGAGTTCGATGGCCTGTAGTACGGCGCGAGCCTTGTCAACGCATTCCTGGTATTCGGTTGCCGGCACCGAGTCGGCCACGATGCCCGCGCCGGCCTGGACATGGGCGCGGCCGTCGTGGGCCAGCAGTGTGCGAATGGTGATGGCGGTGTCCATGTCGCCGGAGTGGCTGATGTAGCCGACGGCGCCGCCATAGGGACCGCGTCGAAGGTCCTCGAGCTCGGCGATGATTTCCATGGCACGAATCTTGGGCGCGCCGCTGAGGGTGCCGGCCGGGAAGCAGGCGCGCAGGGCATCGACCCCGCGGTACCGCGGATCGAGCTGGCCGCTTACGTCGCTGACGATGTGCATGACGTGCGAGAAGCGCTCGACGATCATGAGGTCATCAACGTTGACCGTGCCGGGCCTGGAGACGCGACCGAGATCGTTGCGGCCGAGGTCGACGAGCATGACGTGCTCGGCGCATTCCTTGGGGTCGGCGAGAAGATCGCGTTCGAGTTCGGCTTCCTGGTCGGGTGTTGCGCCGCGGGGACGCGTGCCGGCGATGGGACGGGTTCTGGCCCGACCGTCGACCGCCTGGAGGAGCATTTCGGGGGATGCGCCGGCCAACTGGAGATCGCCGCAGTCGAGGTAAAACATGTAGGGGGAAGGGTTGACGCGACGCAGATGGCGGTAGACCTGGAAGGCATCGACGCTGAGGGAGCGGCTGAATCGAATCGAGGGCACGACCTGGATGATGTCGCCGGCGGCAACGTATTCCTTGGCTTTGCGAACGCAGTCCTCGAATTCGGCCTGGGTCATGCTCTGGGAAGCGCCTTCGCCGTTCGAGCCAGGAAGAGGCGGCGGCGCGGCATAGGGGCCATCGAGTCGTTGCGCGAGCCGATCCAGTCGGTTCTCGGCAGCGGCCAGCGCGGCTTGGGGATCGTCGGCGGGGTGCGCGAGCGTCACGAGGCGCAACACCTGTGTGACGTGGTCGAAGACGACCAGGTCGTCGCAAAACATGAAGACGGCGTCGGGCACTCTGAGGGTGTCCCGCTCGGGAATCGGCAGGCGTTCGAAGTCCGCCGCTACGTCGTACGTGAGATAGCCGACCGCGCCGCCCTGAAACGGTGGCAGGTCGGGATGCGTGGCAATGGGGAATGGGTGCTGGAGGCCGGCGATGAAGTTCAATGGGTCGGTGTAGCCCAGTGTCTCGGGGCTCGAGCTGCCGTTCACCACAGTGGCCTGGCCGTCGCGCAGGCGGGCGACGGCACGTGGGCCGCCTCCCACGAAGGAGTAGCGTCCGACGGATTCGCCGCGCTCAACGCTCTCCAGGAGGAACGAGGGGCCGTCGCCACGGAGCTTGAGGTAGGCGGCTACGGGGGTGTCGAGGTCGGCGGGGAGGTCGCGGAAGACGGGGGCGCCACGGCCGGCGCGCAGTTGCTCGAGCGCCCAGGCGCATACGTCCGTGCGGAACGGTGCAGTGGACAGCATGTGGCCCCTCCTTCCGGCGCCTTAAAGCAGAAAACCTCTCGCGACAGGGGGCGAGAGGTTTGTGGCCTTCGCGGTGCCACCCCAACTTCGAGCGCCGAAAGCGCTCCTCACAGGTACGGAGCCAAGGACTCGATACCCTGCCCGGATAACGGCGGGCCTCCGTCGGAGCCTACTGGGCGATACCGTTCGGTCCGCGGCTCACGGGGCCATTCGACGCAGTTTCCACGATCGGGCTTACAGCGCAAGGCCCGATTCTCTGGCGTGGAAGGTCGCGCGTACTCGTCCCGATCAACGCCTTTTCGAGGGCAAGCGTAGAGGTGAGGCGATTGCGCGTCAACGGTTAATTCGGACATCGCGGGTGCGGCGCGCTCGGACGGCGCGTGGCGATGTCAGCCGTGACGTGCCGCCGCGATCAGGTCTCGAATGGATGCCGTGTGCGCACGCAGCATGTCGGTGGGGTCGTCGGCGCCCTCTGGGTGGCGACCTTCCCATTCGGTGGAGATGTAGCCGTCGTAGTTCGACTGGACGAGTCGGCTGACCATGGCAGGCAACGGAAGGTCGCCTTCGCCAGGGCCCACGGACTCCCAACCGTCGCGACCTCCACCGGTGCGCTTCATGTCCTTGAAATGCGCGTGGATGACGTCGCGGTGGATGAGATCCCAGGTCTGGTCGACGGTCTCGCCGTGGCGGACGGGATGGGCGAAGTCCCAGACCACGCCAATGCCGGTGTGGTCGGCAAGGTCGAGGACGCGCCGAACGCGCTGGCCGGTTGAGAAGGCGTCGTGGGTCTCCAGGGCAAGGCGGATGCCGAACGGGTCGGCCGCGACGGCGACTTCGCGCAGGGCCTCGGCGACCCAGCCGTTGACTTCGTCGTCGGAGGGTCCCGGGTCGTAGTTGCCGCCAAAGACGCGGACGATGGGGGCGTCCCAGGCATCGGCGAGTTCGACAAAGGCCATGGCACGATCGATCTCCTGCCGCCGTTCAGCGAGCGACGGGAAGGCGAAGCGGGCGCTGCTGCCGACGACGCAGATTTCGAGTCCGGCATCCGCAACCGCCTCGAAGATTGCCGTGCGGCCTTCGGCAGGCATTGCCGGATCAATGGGCTGGCCGTCGAGGTTTCGGAGTTCCAGTCCATCACAGCCCGTGGCGGTCGCGACGGCGATGTGTCGCTGGAGCGGCCAGGCGGGTGCGGAGTAGGTGGTGAAGGAAACGCGCATTGGCCCGGTCCCGTGCGGAATACACATGGGATTATGCCGCGTACCAGCGGCTGACCACGGTGTGCCATAGTCACCGGCGGACGAATGGCGATGGGCCATGGATTCGCGCCCAGCCGGCTTCTAAACGGGGGACCGATTTGCGGGATGCTTCCGAGGGCGTGAGGCCGTGGACCTCGATTAGTGTCTTCTTTCCGTGCCATAACGAAGAAGAAAACGTTGAGCAGGTGATCGGCAACGCGGTGGAGCATTTGCCGGCCGTTGCGGACGATTTTGAGATCATCATCGTTGATGACGGATCGACGGATGACACGGCGGCGCGCGCGGGGGCCATCGCGGAGCGGGACTCGCGGGTGCGCGTGGTCTCGCATCCGACCAACTTCGGCTATGGACGGGCTCTGCGGACAGGGTTTGAATCTGCGAAGGGCGACCTGATCTTCTGCGCCGATGGCGATGGGCAGTTTTCGCTGGCCGACTTGCCAGCCGTTGTGCATGCGCTGAATGATCACGGTTTCGTGCTGGGGTACCGGATTAACCGAGCCGACCCGTTCTATCGGCGGCTCAACGCCTGGCTGTGGGGCCTATCGGTACGCATTTTGCTGGGGTTTCGCGTGCGGGACCTGGACTGTGGGTTCAAGCTGTACCGACGCGAGGCGGTGCCCGTGGAGGACTTCATTTCTGGTCGTGGGGCCGCAATCTCGGCGGAGTTGATCGCGCGTGCCTTGCGGGGTGGGCACAGCTTCACGCAGGTGGGTGTGACTCACTATCCGCGGCGGGCGGGCGTGCAGTCCGGGAACAGCCCCAGGGTGATTTTGAATTCATTTCTTGACATAATCCAGCTATGGCGAGGTCTCAGATCAAGCTGAGCGTGATCGTTCCCGCATTCAACGAGGCGGAGACGATTGCGCTGGTTCTGGAGCGGGTATCGGCCCTGGAGCTCGATACCGAGATCATCGTGGTTGATGACAGCTCGACCGACCGGACGCTGGATGCCATTATCGAGGCCGATGTTTCGGGCGTGCGGGTGGTTGAACACCCTGTCAATCAGGGCAAGGGCGCCGCGGTGCGCACGGGGCTGGCCGAGGCCAGCGGCGACGTGATCGTGATCCAGGACGCCGACCTGGAGTATCACCCGAATGATTTTCTTCCGATGCTGAAGCTGATCGAGTCGGGCGAGGCGCGGGTGGTGTACGGCTACCGGGATTTCAGTAGCCAGCGATTCCTGCTGCGCGTCGGGAACCAGGCGCTCACGTTGCTGACCAATGTGCTCTACGGCGTTGCCATCCGGGACATGGAGACTTGCTACAAGATGTGGCGGCGCGAGGTGCTGGAGGGCGTGACGCTCCAGGCTGACTCGTTCGATCTCGAGGTTGAGTTGACTGCCGCATTCGTGACGGCCGGTGAGCAGATTGCGCAGGTCCCGATTCGTTACGAGGCTCGTGAGGAGAAAAAGAAGTTGCGCTGGTGGGTTGACGGGCCGGAGGCCGTCATCAAGCTGATTCGGTATCGGTTCTTTCAGTAGACGGATCGGACGACGCGGGTAGCTGGGTATCGGCAGTCTCGGGTGGCGTCTCGTCGCCGGCCGCGCCGCCCGCGGCACCGTACGGGAGCGCATCTTCGGGAAGGTCAATGTCTGGCGCCGCCGGTGCGGCCACTGGCGCTGCGGCGGGAATTTCCGGCGCACGTGTGTCCCAGGGCCGGGAGTCGGACGGGGCGTTCTGGTGGATGAATTGGCCACAGTATTGGCAGAAGACGACGTCGTGCAGGACAAGCCGAAAGCAGCGCGGGCAGTACGAGTCTTCGTGGGGTTGAGGATTCGCGTTCATCGGGCCGTTACCGCGGCCACTGTGCCGCCGCCCAGGACCTGGTCGCCGGCGTAAAAGACGGCCGCCTGTCCCGGCGCAGGCGCCCAGGTCGGCTCGCCAAATTGGAGGGTGACTCCGCCTGGAGCCATGACGAGCGTTGCATCCTCGAGTGGCATTCGGTAGCGGGTGCGGACACCGACGCGTCGTGGCGCGGACGGCGGCACATCGTCGACCCAGTTGACGTCCCGCACTTGAATCTGTCGCGCGCGACTCTCATCACGAGCACCGACGGTGACCCGGTTGGCGGCGGGGTCCAGTTCGACGACGTAGCGGCGAACGGAGCCGCCGCCGAGATTCAGACCGCGACGCTGGCCGGGAGTGACCGCCTCAAGGCCGTCGTGTCGCCCGACGACCTGACCGGCCGTGTCGACGATGTCGCCGGGGCCAGTGGATCCGTGGGCGCGTACGTACCCGGCGTGATCGTTGTCGGGCACGAAGCAGATTTCCTGGCTATCCGCCTTGAAGGCGACGGGCAGGTCGAATTCGGCGGCGAGCCGCCTGACTTCACGCTTCGTCAGATGGCCCAACGGCAAGAGTGTCCTGGCGAGCTGCCGCTGGCCGAGTACGTGCAATACGTATGACTGGTCCTTGCCCGGGTCCAATGCGGTGAGGAGGCGAAAGCGTCCGCTTGTCTTGTCGGACTCGACGCGGGCGTAGTGGCCGGTGGCGATGAAGTTGGCACCGAGTTCGTCGGCCCTGGTGAGGAAGGATCCGAAGCGCACGGAGCGATTGCACATGATGCAGGGGTTGGGGGTCTGGCCGTTGAGGTAGGCCTTGACCCAGGGATCGATGACGGCAGTTTCGAATTCCCGCCGGTAGTCGATGACGTAGTGGGGGACACCCAGGATGGCGCAGACGCGGCGGGCATCGTCGATGGTGTCGGGGGTGCAGCAGCCGTTGCCGGTGGACCGGGCCATGAGGTCGGCGGGCCACTGGTTGAAGGTGACGCCGACGACGTCGTAGCCGTCACGGGCAAGCAGCGCGGCCGCGACGGAGCTGTCGACACCGCCGCTCATGGCAACGAGGACTCGGGCGGACATAGCTCGGTAAGGATTTTGACGGGTCTGATTGAGGCTAGCACCGAGGGACGCAGAAGCGCGTGGCGATTCGTGGTCGGTGGCGGCGTGTGAACGATCCTGGCGCCGGTCGGGCTTGCTCGCGCGCGTACTGAAGGGTCGCGATAGGGACGGGCGGCCAGATAATGTGGGGAAGCTGTTCCCCGGCGTGCCGTCCCTTGGCCGATCTCGACCTTCTGCAGTCGCTGGCGCAGCCGGCTCACACGAAGCTGGTACTGCTGGTGCTCGATGGTCTGGGCGGTATGCCGCACGAGGCGGGCGGACCGACCGAATTGGAGGCGGCCAGCACCCCGAACCTGGACCGGCTGGCCGCGGAGGGCCAGGCTGGACTCAGCCAGCCGATTGGGCTGGGTATCACACCGGGGAGCGGCCCGGGGCACCTGGCGCTGTTTGGGTACGACCCGGTGGCTTCGAATATCGGCCGCGGCGCGTTGTCGGCGCTGGGACTGGGCCTGCAGCTTGACGCTGGCGATCTTGGGGTGCGGTTGAATTTCTGCACGCTGGATGACCAGGGCCATGTGGCTGACCGCAGGGCCGGCCGGATCGAGACAAGTGTGAATCAGGAACTGGTTGCGAAGCTGAATGCACTTGAGGTTGCGGGGGTCGAACTGGAGTTTGCCACCGAGTCGCAGCACCGGGCGGTGCTGATCATTCGTGGCGCGTATCTATCCCCGGCGGTTCAGGAGACTGACCCGCAGGCGGTGGGCGTTCCTCCCCTCGAACCGGAGCCTCTGAACGCGACAGCCCAGCACACGAGTGCGGTGCTGCGGTTGGTTACCGAGGCCGTGCGGGAGTGCATTCGACATGAATCGCCGGCGAACTTCGTGCTGATGCGGGGGTACGCCGGGCTACCCGAACTGCAAAGTCTGCATTCACTCTATGGGTTGCAGCCGGTGTGCCTTGCGACGTACCCGATGTACAAGGGGCTGGCCCGAGTGGCGGGCATGGCGGTGGTTGACGGGTTGGATACGGCGGACGACCAGATGGCAGCGGTGGCCGACGTGTGGAACGAGTACGACTACTACTTCATTCATCACAAGGCGCCCGACGCTCGGGGCGAGGACGGTGATTTTGACGCGAAGGCGGCGGCGATCGAGGCGTTGGACCGGCGCTTACCGGCGCTGCTGGAGCTTGGGCCCGACGTGCTGGTTGTGACCGGGGATCACTCGACGCCGTCGCTGCTGCGGCAGCACTCGTGGCATCCGGTGCCTTGCCTGTTCTGGGGCGGGTGTGTCTTGCCCGACACTGTGCAGAGCTTTGGTGAGCGTGCGTGTGGGCAGGGATCGCTGGGGGTGTTTCCAGCGCAATCGATCATGGGGCTAATGCTGGCGCAGGGCGGACGGCTGCAGAAGTTTGGGGCGTGAGGTGAGTAAGCCCGGGTCGGGTTTCCGAGCGATTCCCTCGGTGGAAGTCGTTGCGCTGGCCATTGAGCGCCTGGCGCCGGACGTGCCGGCACGTGTGGCGGTGCGAGCCGCTCGGGAAGAGATCGAGGTCGTGCGCGGGGCGGTGCGGCAGGGGCAACCGGCCGTCGCGCCTGACGCCATTGCCGAGGCCGGGGCGGTGCGCGCTCGCCTGGTCCTGGCAGATGCGCCGCGTCCGGTGATCAATGCGACGGGCGTCATCATTCACACCAATCTGGGGCGAGCGCCGTTGAGCGAGCGGGCATTGGAGGCGGTTCGGTCGGCGGCCGGGGGGTACAGCGACCTTGAGTATGACCTTGCGACGGGTCGGCGCGGTTCGCGGTCGACCCACATTTCGGACGTTGTTCGCGAGGTGACAGGGGCAGAAGCGGCGCTGGTGCTCAACAACAACGCGGCAGCGGTGTTCCTGGCGCTGGAGGCGCATGCGCGAGGTCGCGAGGTGCTGGTTGCGCGCGGGGAGTCGATCGAGATCGGGGGCGGGTTTCGGATTCCGGACATCCTGCAAGCTAGTGGTGCGCGACTGCGAGACGTGGGGACCACGAACCGGACACGAGTTGCGGACTACGCAGGGGCTGTGACTGACGACACGGCGGCAATTATGCGGGTGCATCCCAGCAACTTCGCGCAGGTGGGCTTTACGGAGTCTCCGGACGCGCGCGAGTTGGCCAGCCTGGCGCGTGAGTGCGGGTTGTTGCTGATCAACGACCTGGGTTCCGGCGCGCTGCTGGACACGACGGTCTACGGGCTGGCACGTGAGCCGCTGATCGGGGAGGCGCTGGAGGCCGGGGCGGACCTGGTGACGTTTTCGGGTGACAAGCTGCTGGGAGGTCCCCAGGCCGGGGTGATTGTGGGGTCCGACGAGGTGGTTGCGCCGATTGCGCGGCGGCCGCTGGCGCGGGCGATGCGTCCCGACAAGATGACCATTGCCGCGCTGCGCGCGACGCTGGGGCATTACCTGCGCGACGAGGCCGCGGAGACGGTTCCGATATGGCAGATGATCGCGGCCGGGAATGACAAAGTGCGCGAGCGGGCGGAACGGGTTTCCGCAGGCGTGGCCGGCGTGCGACTGGTGGATGCACGTGCGGCCGTGGGCGGTGGGGCACTGCCCGGCCAGACGCTGCCAAGCGTGGCGATCGAGGTGGTGAGGGCGCGGGGAGGCGCCGAGGCGCTGGCTCAGCGCCTGCGAGCGGCTTCGCGTCCGGTGATTGGACGGATCCAGGCAGATCGTCTGCGTCTGGACATGCGGACGGTGTTGCCGAAGGACGAGGGCGCGCTGCGGGAGACGTTGCAAGCGCTCTGACTGGCCGTGGACGGAAGAGTCTCGAAGAGGTGAAGGCTAGAATCTCAGCACCCACGCGCAAGGGCCGCGCCGATGGCCGATCTTTCGACCACTGATGAAGACGTTGCCTTTCGTCGCGCGACGGAGCGGGTTCGAGCGCGTATCGGTTTCGCGGCCCATGTCGGGGTGTACCTGGCCATCGGGTTGTTGCTGCTGGTACTGAACCTGGTGACGACGCCGGAGAGCCTATGGTTCTTTTGGCCGATGCTGTTCTGGTTGATTGCGCTGGGGGCTCATGTAGCGGTGCTGTTTGGTCCGGGAATGCGCGCGATCGAGGGCTGGCGCGACCGTGAGTACGAGCGTGAGATCGCGCGCATGACGACGCGTCGGGGGGGCGACGGCGACGACGCCGAGACGACCGGGTGACGGCCGACCGCCGCTACGGCACGCGGGGCTGGCAGCGGCTGAAGGAAATCTACCCGGCCCGGACGCGTCCGAATGAAATGCTGGGCGTCTACGCCGAGCACGCGACGGTGGTGGAGGCTGAAAACGTCTTCAGCGGGATTCCGAAGCCCGAACGGGTTCAGGCGTGGGTGGACCAGTCGTCTGACGGGTTCAAGTTTGACGTCGTGGCTTTTGGCGGGCTTACGCTTTATCAGCGACGTCCGGGCGCGGATCCGCGGCGCAAGAAGTCATGGACCGAGGTCGCGGTGGAGCCGCCGAGCATTCTCTTCGACGACTTCCGCGAGTCATTGGAACCCCTGCGGGTTGCGGGTCGGCTGGGCGCGGTGATCCTGCAGTTTCCTCCATGGTTCGAAGCGGGCAGCGCGGGACGCGAATACCTGGGGCGAGTGCGGGATGAGCTACCGGAACTGCCGCTGGCAGCGGAGTTTCGGCATCCAACCTGGCAGGTGCCGGTGAATCAGGAGTCGACGCTTGAGACGCTGATCGAGCTTGAAGTTGGCACGGTGGTTGCGGATTTCCCGTCCGAGAGTGATGACTGGTATCCGCCGTTCGACATGACAACAGTGGATGACCTGGTGGTGGTGCGACTGCATGGGCAGAACGCGGACGGGTGGGCCAGGACGCTGCAGTCGCCGGCGGAGCCAGTTGCCCACACGTATCGCGACGCCGACCTGGCCCCGTGGGTAGGTCGCGTTCGCTCGCTGAGCCAGGAGGCAGCGGAGGTTCACGTGCTGGTGGGCACGGCGCCACCCGACGCCGCGCTGGCAGGCGCGAAGGCACTGGCGGAGGCGGTGGAGGCAGCCGACGAGGCCGAGGCTCGCTGGGGATATGTGCCCTAGCGCCCACGTGCCAGGGCTCGGATTGACATGAGGGAGTCGCCGGCGAGCCGGCCGCGTGTCCTGAGCCTGGTCGAGTTGGACGTGGATGAATTGCAGCGTCTCGAAACACTCGCCGACGTTGACGTTCGGCCGTGGACGGAGACGCTGGTGTTGGCGGATCCAGACGAGCTGGCCGAGGAATTGACGGCCAATCGCGTGGTGGCGCTGTTCGTCGAGGCCGACTTCGTGATGGCGGAGACGTTCGAGGCGGCGCCAGGGCTGAGGTTCGTGGGGATCTGTCGCGGGGACTCGGGGCACGTAGACATCGAGGCGGCTACGCGCGCCGGCGTGGTGGTGACGCACACGCCGGGTCGAAACGCCGAGGCGGTGGCGGAACTGACGATTGCGATGATGCTGGCGCTGCTACGGGGTATTCCAGGCGCGGGCGCGTATGTGCACGAGCGCCGATGGGAGGACCCGGTGACGGCCTACCTGCAGATGCGGGGTTCGGAATTGGGGCGGCAGGTCGTAGGGATTATCGGCCTGGGGCGGATTGGGCGTCAGACGGCGCGGCTGGCCAGAGCGTTCGGGGCGCGGGTGCTGGCTACCGATCCCGCGCTGAGTGATGAACAGATTCGAGCGGCCGGGTGCGAGCCCGCGGAATTCGACGACCTGCTGGCGGCAACGACAATGCTGGCCGTGCATTGTCCGTCGCTCAAGTCCACGCGAGGATTGATCAACGCAGAAGCGCTGGCGCGGATGCCGCGCGGCGCACGCCTCGTGGCGACGACCGGCGAAGGAGTGGCACGGGAACGTGACGTGGCCGAGGCGCTGCACCGTGGTCAGCTGGCCGGGGCGGCGTTCGATGTGTTCGACACGCACCCGATTCGTCCTGACAATCCCCTGCTGCACGCGCCTCACGCGCTGTTGCTGCCGCACATTGGGGGCGCCACGGACGCCACGGTTCAGCGGTATTCGGCCATGGTAGTGGACGACTTTCGGGCGTTTGTCGATGGCCGACGGCCAGCCCGGATCCTTAATCCGGAGGTACTGAACCGGCGTGCCTGAGCGTGTGTACGTTGGGTTGGATATCGGGTCGTCGGGGATCCGGGCGGTGGCGGTTGGTCCCGGGGGGCAACAGGTTGGGGAGGCGCGTCGGCGGCGAGTGCGGCGGCCGATGTCGCTCATGGACTTTGAGCGCGACCTGGATCTGGATGGTATCTGGCGGGCGTGCCTTGACGTGCTGACGGAGGTGGGCGCCGGGCAGCACGTCGCGGCGATTGGCGTGGCGGCCTGCCGGCATAGCCTGATCGTGACGGACGCGCAGGACGAGGTGCTGTTTGCATCGGGCAACGACGACGTGCGCGCATCACTGGCCGGGGCCAGCGTGGAGTCGGAGAGCGACTGCCCGGTGCTGGCCGTGACCGGACACACGCCCGCGATGATTCACTGGCCGGGCAAGTTGCGCTGGCTGACTGAGGATCGGCCGGATGTGTGTGACGCCGCCGCGCGGGTCACGACACTGGACGCGTGGGTTGCCGGGCGGCTTGGATCCGGGGACACGCTGACGACTGTCTCGGCAGTGGAGACGGGCGCCTGGGACCTGGCGGCGGACGGCTGGGCGATGGATCTCTTGCCGAAGTGGGCTCAATCAGTGCTTCCAGCAGTGGAGATCGATCCGGAACCGACGCAGATGTCACCAAGGGCCGGCTTTGCGTCTGACTGCGTAATTGCCGCTGGTTGGCCGGACTCCCACGCGGCTGAGTTTGCGACACGGGGAACCTCGTCGGAAGGGGACTGTGTGGCGGCAGGGTGGAGCACGACGATCCTCAGACCTGTCGATGCTCACAGTTCCGATGCGGAGGTGTGGCGCGGGCAGCGCATGGGCGGTGGACTGGTCGCGGAAGCGAACGCCGGGGACGGAGGGACCGGTTATGGATGGCTGCGGGCGCAGAATCCCAGCGGTGAACTCACAATGGATGCACTGGCCGATGAGCCGGCCGCCGACGCGGGCGTGTTTGTGCTGTCGGGCCTGCGCGTGATGGATTGGAGGGCGCCCGGGCTGAGCGTGGCGGGCATGTTGAGCCCTGCGCCATTCGTGATCGGAATGCCGACGGCGTCGATGCTGGGGGCGGCGGTGCTGGAGGATCTGGCGTTTGCGATTCATGGGAATCGGCTGGCGCTGAATTCGGTGCAGCCGGCCGTAGGGCCGATACGGCTGACCGGCGGTTATGCGGAGGCGCCGGCCGTTGGCCAGATCCTGGCGAACGTGACCGGTTCGCAGGTGTGCTCATTTCCGAGATTGGGCGCATCGGCGTGGGGCGCGGCGCTGGCCGGGGCGGCGGATGACTTTGGAGGCATGCCGGGCGCGGCGGAAGTGCTGGCACCGGACGGTGTCTGGTGTGAACCGGACGTGAACAGCGTGGCTGCGTTTGCAGACCATTTCCAACGGTGGCTCGACTTGCGGGAGCGACTGGAGTCCTTTGTGCAGGACGCGCTCTAGATGGACTCAGACGTGAGATTGGCGGTCGTTGACGTGGCGCGTGCCATGTTCAACGAGGGACTGGTGATTGGATCGGCGGGCAACGTCAGCGCGCGGGCCGAGGGTGACAACGCGATGCACATCACGCCGACGCGCGTGCCGTATCCGAATCTACGGGTCGAGGACATCGTGACGATTACCTTCGAGGGCGATCCGGTCGAGGGCAATGGGTTGCCGTCCTCGGAGTCGCTGATGCACGGGGCGGTCTACGCCGCGCGGCCAGACGCACGAGCGGTGGTGCACGCGCATCCGATCCACGCCAGCGCCATGGCGGTGCGGCGGGAGGCGATTCCGGCGTTCGTGGACGAGCAAGTGGTGTACCTGGGCGGCGCGGTGGAGGTGAGCGCGTACGCGCCGGCGGCCTCGGAGGAGCTGGCGGAGAACGCCGTGGCGGCGCTGGGTGAGCGGCGGGCGGTGCTGTTGGCCAATCACGGCACGTTGGCTGTCGGAATCGACCCTGAGGATGCGTTGGAAATGACGCGCCTCACCGAGCGCCTGGCACAAATCTGGCTGCTGGCCTCCGCGCGTCCGGGCGCAGCGCACCTTCCGCGTGGCATTGTGGAGGCAGAAATTGAGCTCTACAGGATGTTGCAGAACGAAGGGGGCGTGTGATGCCGCTACAGGTTCCCGGGTTTCTGCTGCGGCGGCTGTACGTCCGGGGCAGCCTGCGGCGGACGGACGACGGATTTCAGTTGGAATTGAAGAATACGCTTGGTTCGGGATATGCGCGGCGACTGCTGCCGCTGCAGGTGAACGGCGTCCAGATTCCACTGGCGAGCTGTTTCTTCGAGGTGGAGGGTGTGCGCCGTGCCTTTGCGGACGTTACGCCGGATTCGCCATTCAGCCTGGCATTGAACCGAACGTCGCTTCTGGGAGGCCAGGGCACCAGCCTGCCCGACGGCGTGGTCGAGGTGACGATCGGCTTTGAGGTGCAGGGGCTGGGGGAGTTGTCCTTCAGCGTGAAGGACACGCCGGCGAGCGACTAGCGTCGTGCGCTGCTTCGTAACCGGCGCGTCGGGGCAGATTGGTTCCGGTCTGGTTCGCCGCCTCGCGAAGGACGGGCACCAGGTGACGGCGCTGGTGTTGCCGGGTGATCGGTGGGCGGATTCCGCATTCGCCGGTATTCCCGTGACGCGGGTCATCGGTGACATCACGGAGGCAGCGACACTTCCTTCAGCACGCTTCGACTGGGTGTTTCACCTCGCGGCGGACCAATCGTTCTGGCGGGGGCATGAGGCGAAGCAGCGGGCCGTGAACGTGGACGGAACTCGCCACGTCCTGGCGTGGGCGACGGCTTCGGGTGCCACGAGCGTGGTGCACGCGAGTTCCCTGACGGCGGTCGGTCTGGCGGATCGGCCGGAGGATGTCATGGACGAGGACTCGGCGGTGCAGCCGGCATCTTCGCGACTGATGTACGCGGAACACAAGCGGGCAGGCGAGCGGCTGGCGTTGGCGGCGGCCGGGCAGGGTCTTCCCGTGACGATTGCCTGTCCCGGAACGGTTCTGGGACCGTGGGACCACGGGCGGCATGCCGAGCAGCTCTTGCGGCCGTTGGTGCGAGGTCCGATTCGAATTGCTCCGGCCGGCGGCTTGAACCTGGTGGACGTGCGGGACGTTGCGGATGGCCTGGTGCAAATGGCTGTGACTGGCACGCCCGGACGTCGCTACCTCTTGACCGGGCACAATCTCTCGTACGCCGAGCTTTCGGATCTCGGGGACGAGGTCCTGACGTTACGTCGGCCGCGCGTCGGGCTGCCGTCGGGCGCCTTGCGCATTCTTGCCGGTCTGCTGGAGCGACCGGGGCTGTGGCTCGGGCGCAAGCCGCCCGTTACGCCCGACGAGGTGGTGGTGGGGTCACGCTACCTGTACTTCTCCAATGCGCGAGCCGTGGCCGAGCTTGGGTTTCACGTACGACCTGTTCGGGAGACGCTGGCGGATGCCGTTGCGTGGTACCGCGAGACGGGCGTCTGGCCCTAGCCGGGGCGGAGACGCTGCCCGGCGATCAGGCCGGCAGGGTTTGCCTGTCTTCCGTGGAATAGGTGACGACGACCACACAGGGCCGATCGCCGCGATTGTGGGCCTGGTGAGGCGCGCCGATCGGGATGTATAAGAGGTCACCGGCCTCGAGGCGGACTGTCACGCCGTCGAGTTCGTGGTCGATGGCGCCTTCAAGAACGAAGAGGAGCTCGTGGCAGTTGGGGTGCAGGTGGCGCGGGTTGGACGCGCCCGGTTCGAGGCGGACGTGGCCGAAGGTCAATTCAGCGCCCGGGGTTAGCCGGCGATTGGCCAGCCACTCGATGGTTCCCCAGGCGGAGCGCTCGGCAATGCCCTGGCCGAGCTGGACGATACGCGGTTCGGTGGGCGAGGCAGCTGAATCAGTCATTGAAATTCACCGCAGGTGGAGGTCAGCGTAAGGGCACGATACTGGGCCGAGGCCCGACGCCAGCGTGAGAGCGATGGGTAGGCTGGGCGGGTGGCGTAATTACACGAGATTGCGACTATGAAGGACGGATTCGATCACCTGCAGGCAGACGTGGTCGTGGCGGGCGCTGGTATCGGCGGGTTGACGGCGGCCCGCACGGCGTTGGCGCAGGGCGCGTCGGTGCTAGTGATCGAGAAGGCGCCTGACATCGGGGGATCGGCGGCGGTCTCCGGGGGCTCGGCCTGGACGGCGGCGAACGTGGACGCATGGTTGAGCGTTCAGCCCGGCGGCGACGCAGCCATGGGCCAGGCCCTGGTTGACAACTACCTGGACGGGGTGGCGTGGTACGAGTCGCTGGGTCTGCAGGTCGAAGAGCAACTGGATCCGACGCCATACAAGTTCGCCCGGTACGTGCACGCATTCCGACCGGACTCACGGACGTTCATGAACGACCTGGCCGCAAGCGTGGAGGCGGCCGGCGGGACGATCCTGACGAGCACGGGGCTACGGTCGATTCAGCTCGGGCGCGACGGCGGGGTGGCCGGCGTGGAAGCGCGCGGCGGCGGGCGGACGGTGCACGTCGCGGCCGGGGCGGTGGTGCTGGCAACCGGTGGGTTCCAGGCGAGCCCCGATCTGCGAGCTCGCTACTTTGGTCGCTGGGCGCACCACGTGATCGTGCGCGGCAACGCATACAGCACGGGCGATGGCTTCCTGGCGGCGCTGGAGGCTGGCGCAGGAACGGCCGGGCCCTTCGGGCGGTTCTACGGGCACATGATTCCCGCGCCGCCGGCGGAGACCGGGGTGCACAACTTTGCGAGCGTGAAGCCGGACTTCAGCCAGTACTCGGTGTTCGTGAACCTGC
>JAPOXI010000003.1:8325-21909 GCA_026707185.1 Chloroflexota bacterium | reverse complement strand
GATACAGACGGAGTCGGGCTCCGGGGGATAACGAAATGGCAACGGCGCCGCTGAGGGTCGGATTTGTGGGCTGTGGCGGGATCTCCCGCTTATACACGGACATCTACCTGGGGCTACACGAGTTGGCGCACGTGGTCGCCGTTGCCGATTTGGTCCCTGAGCTGGCACGCGATCGGGCCGAGGGTCTGACGCAAGGCTATCGGGCGGAGGCCGCGCGGGAGCATGCGATCGCTACGGGTGCCCGCAGCGACGCCGACCGAGAGTCCGCGCTGGCCCGTGCTGAGTCGGCTGAAGACGCCGCCTCGAATTCGATCCAGAAGTTCGCGAGTCACAGCGAACTGCTGGCCGGCGCCGACGTAGATGCCATCGTGCTGCTCACAGCGCCGTCCGTTCGGGGCGGTCCAACCGTCGAAGCCGCTGCACAAGGGGTTCACGTCTTCACCCAAGGTCCGATGGCTCGAAGCGTGGAGGAAGCCGACGCCATGCTGGAAGCGGCTGAAGCGGCGGGCATCAAACTGCACGTCCAGGTCGGTTCGCGCTACAGCCGCGGCATGCGGCACGCGCAGCACGCGGTTGCCAGCGGATTGATGGGCCAGATGGCCATGGCGAAGGTTGAGCTGAACCTGTTCCGGCCACAGTCGCCCTACTTCAAACCCACCCACTGGCACGGCACCTGGGGCGGCGAAGGCGGAACGTCGGTGTTTCACCACGGGCGCTACATCATCGATCCGTTTCTGTTCGTGGTTGGCACTCCGATCGCCGAAGTCACGTCGTACGCGGGTGCCATGCTTCGTTACATCGAGACCGATGACTTGACCCTCTCACTGGTGAAGTTCGCGAACGGCGCGCGCGGCATGGTGCAGTCATCGCTGCTACATCACACCAATCCGCTCACGCCGACCTATCGGATCGAAGTAATCGGCAGCGAGGCTTCGATGGTTCTGCACCAGGAGTACACACATCCGGACATACCAACGGTGATGCTCGGAGCGCGCGAAAACGGCTGGGAGTGCAACGTAAAGTTTGGGTCCAATCACGACCCGTCCCTGGTGCAGCGCCTGGAGGCCCTGGAGGCTGAAGTGTCCGACGCACCCGCGCGCGCCACGGAGATGTACCAGAGCCAGATCTGGCTGGAGTCGATCCTGAGCAATTCAGACACGCCGGCGCCGCTGCGCGTACCCCACCACCACGCCGAGTTCACGCGCGCGGTCTACAAGTCGCAGGAAACGGGCCGGACGGTCGCGTTGCCCTTAGCCAAGGACGATCCCTTCTACACCTTTGAAGGTCGCCTGACCCACGGACGTACGATCCCGAAGGAGTAACTTCCGGCGGGCGGAACGACGGGAGGTCGGCTCACGGGCGCGGGCTGTCGAAGGACCTGCCCCGTACTGCCCGATCAGGCCACTGGTCAGTAGGCGCCGCGCCCTCGTGCAACCACCCAGAGGGTGCGCAGCAGGATGGTGAGGTCGAGCAGCGGCGAGTAGTTCTGGATGTAATAGAGGTCGTATTCGACGTTCTCATGCAGGGGAAGCTCGCCGCGGCCGCTTACCTGCCACCAGCCGGTAATTCCGGGAAGTACCGCCAGACGCTGTCGCTGCCAAGATTCATACTTCTCGACGACCCACGGGAGTTCGGGGCGCGGTCCAACCAAGCTCATTTCGCCGCGCAGTACGTTCCACAGCTGAGGTAGTTCGTCCAGGCTGGTCCGGCGTAGGAAGCGGCCGACGCGCGTCACGCGCGGATCGTTGAGCGGCTTGTACACCGCCTTGACGGCAGCGCCGCCCTGGAGAGCGGCTTCCTGCTGACTCTCGGCATCCGGGACCATCGTGCGTAGCTTGAACATTGTGAACTTCCGGCCGGTCTCACCAACGCGCCGCTGTGCGAAAACGACCGGACGCCCCCCGTCCAGGAAGACGGCCAGTGCCAGGACTGCGAGCACCGGCGCCATCAGCACGAGCGAGACTCCGGCCAGTACCAGGTCGAAGACCCGCTTGACGAAGCGGTCGAGGCCGGTGATCACGGGGGCCCGCACACTGATCAATGGCAGGCCCCACACATCCTCGGCCATCGCACGGCCAGCCATGAGGTGAAACACGTCGGGAACCAGCCGCACTCTGACCGGGAGGCTGTCCAGCGCCACGACGATCTCACGAATCCGCTCGTGTGCGTGCATCGGCAAGGCAACGAGCACGTCGTCAACTTCGAAGCGCTCAATCAGGTCCTCGAGCTCGTTACATGCGCCCAGAACCCGGGCCTCGTGGATCTGCTCGCCAAGTTTTTCTGGGTCATCGTCAGCGAACCCGATGACCTGGAATCCGGACCATGGACGCTCTCGAATCATGGCCGCCACGCGTTCACCGACGGGTCCGGCGCCGACCACCAGGACTCGAGTTGCTCCGCGGCCGGAGATTCGACGGCTTCGCATCACGAGGTTGAGTAGCCAGCGGAGGTTGATGAGAAGCAGGGCATCGAGGGCGATGAAGTAAAGAAACAACAGGCGCGAGAGAAACTCGACCTTGAGAACGAAGAAGGCCGCCAATAGAACGATGGTGGCGAAGATGATGGCCGGAATCAGCACGCGGATTTCGTCCACGACCCGCAGCAGGCGTCGGTGGTCGTAGAGGTGGACCATCCGGAAGAAGAACGCCCAGACGAAACCGACGACCACGTACTCGCGCACGGTTAGCCAAGAGAGCAGGTTGGCGTCGCCGGCGCCGATCGGCAGGGTGTGCCGAAGGACATCGGCCAGGTAGAGCGCCAGAAGAGTGAGCGCAATATCGACCACGGCCAGCGTGCCGCCGAAGAGGCGCGCGCGCTCCCTCACCTCAGCGCTCCCTCACCATTTCGCGGTATACCGCCTCGGTTGCGCGGGCCATAGCCCGGGCATCGTGGTACACCGCGACGGCCGCACCAGCGTTCGTCGCTAGCGTGCGAGCCTCGTTCGAGTGTGTCAACAAGCGCAGCGTTGCCGTGGCGGCCGCGGGAATATCGCCTGGATCGACCAAGAGCCCGGTGCGACCGTGCTCGACGAGGTCAGTGGTTCCGACAGCGCGAGCGGCAACAATCGGAACTCCCGCCGTCATGACCTCCATGATCGAGTAGGGCACGCCCTCCCAGCGGGCCATGTGCAGGTACACGTCCAGAGCCGTGAGCAGCGTCCGTGCATCAACGACGAATCCCGGAAGTGACGTCGCCTCATGAACGCCCAGGACTCGAAGGCGACCTTCAACTTGCGTTCGCAGCTCACCGTCGTTCGTCCAGAGAAACCGAGCATCGGGGCGCTGTCGGTAGATCGCTGCGAATGTCTCAGCAATGTCGAACGGCGCCTTCTGCTCGGTAAAGCGCGCCGTGGTACCGACGATCGGCGCGTCAGCAGCTAGGCCGAGTCGTTGGCGGGCCTCGGGGCGCGGCACCGGCTCGAACGGCGCAAAGGTGAGCGGGATCTTCCGAATCTTTCGGGGCGCCACGATTTCGCCGGCGACTTGCCGTTCGCCTTCGGACAGGACGATGAGGTTCGCGGTTACGCGGCCTAGCACCAATTCCAGCCACCGCAGCGGCCTGCGTGCAAACGGTGATTCGAAGTTGAGGAAGTAGAAACCATGCGGCGTGTGAACCGTTCGCACATGAGGAAAAAGTGCGGCGGCTACGCGACCAACCACGCCCGCCTTTGTGCTGTGGGTATGCACGATGTCATAACGCCGACGCCGGATCAGCGTGATGAGGTCCCAGGTCGCTCGTACGTCGGCGATGGGTCGAATGGCTCGAACCATGGGTACCACGTGCATCTCAACAGGTAGTACGGACATGTCGTCGAAAAACGAGGTGTCGCCACGAGGTTCGGAGCGCACCCGCGGACACGCCACTTCAAAATGGAAGGCCTGGCGATCGGACGCCGCGGCGAGATCCAGCAGATGGCGCTTCGTGCCGCCAATCGTGGCCTCCATGACCTGGAGGACTCGAATCGGGCGGTCGGTCATCGGCTGCGCTAGCGCAGCACCGCCTGTTGCATCCACTCGAACTCTGCCGCAATACCTTCGTGGATGGTGGTGGACGGGTCAAACCCGAGCACGCGACGTGCCTTGGACGTATCGGCCTGGCTGTGCAGCTGGTCGGCGGGGTGCGCCTCGCCGTGGATCCTCTCGACGGGCTTGCCGACGACTCGCTCCATCGTATCGATCAGCTCGTTGACCGAGGCCGTGGGTCCGCTCCCGATGTTGAACGTCTCGCCGATCGGTAGTTCATCGAGCACGCGAACCTGCGCATCGACCGCATCAGCCACATATGTGAGCTCCCGCGTCTGCTCGCCGTCGCCGTAGATTGTGATCGGTTGGCCGGTGGCGATGGCTCTCAGACCGATGTGCACGAGCATGTCGGGCCGCTGCCGTGGGCCGAACAGCGTGTAGTACCGCAGCACAACCACCGGCAGACCGAACAGCCGGTGGTAGGAACTGAGCAGGTGCTCGTCAAGCAACTTGGTCATGGCGTAGAACGAACGGGGCTCCAGCGGGTGGTCCTCCGGGGTCGGCATCCTGGGATTGAAGCCGTAAATCGAGGACGTTGAGGCGAAGCTGAAGAGCTTGACGCCGGCACGCAGCGCGGCGTCGGCCAGCCGTTGCGTCGAGCGGCTGTTGTCCTGCATGTACCGTTGGAAGTTCGTTGGTGTCCAACCCTCGCGGACGCCGGCGCGGGCGGCCAGGTGAAACACGTACTCCACACCTTCGACCACCTGATCAAGCTCAAGATCGGCGTCCAAGAGGTGAGCCTCAACGAAGTCGAAATCCTCGTGCTGGCGGAGTGTGTTGAGATTCGCCCGCTTCTGTTCGAGGTCGTAGCTGTCGGTCATCCCATCGAGGCCGATGACTCGATGGCCTCGCGCAAGCAGCGACTCGCAGAGATGGGACGCAATAAATCCGGATGCCCCTGTGACGAGCGTTACAGGACGGCTGCTTGCCTGTGGCATCAAATCCCCGCGTGAAGAAAGCGCGCCGGCCGCGCGCTGCGAAAGTATATCGGCGAGCCAATCGCCACGTTACGCGGCGGCGTCGCGAATCACTGACGCATAGAGGGCGCGCGTTGCGGTACGCATACCCTCCAAGTCGAACGCTTGGGCCGCGTACCGTCGCGCGCCGGAGCCCATTCGCGCCCGGCGCTCCGTATCGAGCAGAACCGACGTCAATTCAGAAGCGAGTGCTTGCTCGTCGCCCTTGGGTACAAGCAACCCGGTCTTGTCGTGCTCCACGATTTCGGGAACGCCCCCAACGGCCGTCGCCACAACTGGCCGGCTCGCCATCGCGGCTTCCATCACCACCAGTCCCAGTCCCTCCCAGTCCGACGCCAGCACCACGACATCGGCAGCAGCCATCAGGTTGGGAATGTCGGAGCGTACGCCTAGCCAGCGAACCGCGTCGCGCAGGCCCAGGTCGTCAGATAGCTGGAGCACCCGCGCCCGGTATGCAGGGCCGCCCAGCTGCGTCTCGCCAGCGCAGAGCAACTGGGCGTTACCGAGGCTTTGGCGGACGCGCGCAAACGCCCGCAGGAGCACATCGTGGCGCTTCTGCGGATCGAGACGCGCAGGGCAGAGGACCAGTGGAGTGTCTGCCTCCACGCCAAGCTCGTGGCGCGCAGCCGTGCGACTCAGGCCAGTGAACGGCGCGGGATCCAGCCCGTATCGAATGACCTCCAGCCGGTCTCGCGGAACGCCGAGTTGCTGGTTCGCCCAACGTGCGACGGCTTCGGAAATGGCGATCGTACGCCTCGTGGGACGCGTCGCCAGCGCGTGAAGGGCGCGCGCCGACGCCGACCCAAGCCGCGTTTCGATGTTGTGCTTGGTGGACACGATGGCACGGATGCCAACCCCACGAGCTGCTAACGAGCCATACATGTCCGCGCGAAGCAAGTGCGTATGCACCAGCGCATAGCGACCGCGCCTGATCTGTACCGCCAACCGGGGCAGCAATACCGCGCCCAGGGGACCAGCCATGGGAATGTGCGACATGCCATCGACACAAGCCTCAAACTCGGGGCGCAGGTCGTGATCGCGAAAGTAGACAAGGTCAATCTCCGCGAACTCGCGAAGACCGGGCAGCAATTCCAGCAGATGCCGCTGGGCGCCACCGACAGCCAGCGATGTCACAACTTGAAGAATGCGCGGTCGGCCCGTCGTCACGTGCGGCTGGACAACACGGCGTCGTAGCGCGCAAGCGTCTGCCTGACCTGCCGTTGGAGCGAAAAAGCCGATGCGGCGCGCTGCTGACCTGCCTCGCCCAGTCGTTCTGCATGCTGTGGATCACTCACGATGAGGTCTAACCGATCGGCAAAGGCCAACGCATCGTTGGGATCGACGGTGTAGCCCCAGGCGCCGTCGGACACGATCTCAGGACCGGCGCCAAGGGTCGACGCGATGACCGGGCGGCTCGCCGCCATCGACTCAATGAGTGTCAGATTGAACGGGTCTGGGTAGGTCGAAGGCGCCAGCGTCACGGTCGCGGCGGCGTAGGCGTCGCGTAGCGCCTCTGGCTCCATCCAGCCGGGCAGCAGTAGGCGGTCGCCCACGCCTACCTCGTCAGCCAGCCGCTGAAGCTTGGGCGTATAGCGTGGATTCTCGCCGGCGATCATCAGACGCAGTTTGGGATGTTGCGAATGCGCCAGTGCGTGCAGCGCCGCCTCGGCGCCCTTCTCTCGCGAAACGCGGGCGGCCAGCAGCGCCAGCGGCGCTCCGTCCAGCCCATATGCCGACCGAAACGCCGCACCATCGCCACCGCCCCACCAGTCCAGGTCCACCCCGTTGTAGACGACTTCGGCGCCTCCGAACCCGTTGGCACGCAACGCGGTTTGCAGCGTCCGGCTGATGGCGAACAGGTGACTCACGTGCTTCGCCATGTGGTGATCGATCACAACGTTGCGCGCCGGATTCCAGCGGAATCGCTGGCACTTGGCGCAGTTGAACCAGCGCTGCCGAAAGTCGACCGGCCCGCCGGTGCAGATGAACTTGATGCAGCAAAACAGCAGATAGTCATGCGCCGTATAGAGCACCGGCGCCCCAAGGCGCGCCGCCGCGGACAGCGTTGCGAACGACAGGTGCTGGTGCACGTTGTGCGCGTGGACGACTTCAGGCTTGAAGTCAGCCAGTTCACGACGCACGCCTGGCAGGACCGTCGGGTTGGCCATGGCCACGGTGTTGCGAAAACGCTCCGGATAGCGCGATCGCAGTCGCCGCACGCGCACGCCGTCCTGCTCTTGAATCGAGCCTCGCCCCGACGTGGTAGACACAACACACACGTCGTGCCCCGCCCGAACAAACGCGCCGGCCAGGCGCTCCACCACCACACCGGCTCCGCCCCGGTTGTCGGGGGGATAGGTATCGGCCAGCAAGGCGATTCGCATTTGACTCGGCCCGCAGGTGGTGTGGAGCGATTCTAGGCGGTGTAGGCCGCCAGGCAGCGGTCGGCCACGGCGGACCAGGTGAAGCGGCTTACAACATGCTCGCGAGCAGCCTGTCCCTGCATCCACGCTTGCTCAATTGAAGCCGTGAGCGGCGCCAGCGCGTGGCGCAGCCTCTCCGAATCGCTCGGAGGGACAATGATTCCACCAACCGGTGGAATGATCTCGGGCATTCCGGCCACATCCGAAACCACCGCCACCGTTCCGCACGCCATGGCCTCGAGCGGCGCCAGCCCCACTAACTCGGGCAACGTCTGACGTCGCCCGAGGTAGTCCTCGTAGACGGACGGCATTACGAAGGCGCAGGCCGAAGACATCGCAGCAATGACCTCGTCGTCCGACGCCTCGGTGTGGATGCGGACTGGACGGGCGTGCGCCTCGGAACGAAGGAATTCCAGGTATTGCTCGTCATAGGGTCGGCCGTATATCTCTAGCGTCGCGCCAGCGGGCAAGCCTCGAATCGCGGTCTCAATGCCCTTATGCGGCAGCAGTCGGCCCACGAACACCACACGGCCAGGCGTCTTCTCGGAACCTGGTGAGTACTTGCCGGTGTCGACACCCGCATAGATGACTTCCACCCTGCGCCCGACGTAGGGGAGCGTGGCGGCAGCAAACTCGCTTTGGGCCAACTGCGCATTGATCCAGCGGCCGATTCGCAGACGTCGCACCCAATTCACTCCGCCGCCGCCGTGATCCGTAACGAAAACCCGCTTTCCGAGCGGACGGCCGATCAACGCCGACAGACCTGTGAGTCCCGACCTGGCTTGATGGCAGTGGACGATATTCGCCCATGCCAGAGCGCCCAGGAACCCCGGTCCGATCGCGTCGTACGGTCGGCCTCGCAGCTGCCGCCAGGTCCGCTGAACTTCGATGTCGAACCCGGCCACTCGACGCCGGCCCGGTCGATCGCCAAATGAGACCAGGCGCGTGGGCGTGCGCCGCAGCATCGCGCTCGCCAGTTCCAGCGGGTAGCGTTCGCCGCCTCCGCGCACCGACTCGTCGCCGAACCAGGTTGGCGACACGTGCAGAACGCGAAGGTCGCTCACGAATGCCGCTCAGCCACGATGAGATATCCGCCCGGCTCATCAACCGGCCGTCGAAATGGCCGCCAGAGGAGCGCCGACCACAAGGCAATCCATAACGACATCGGCAGGATCCGGCGCCGTTGAAGACCTCGAATCCAATCAAGGACGCGACGGCCGCCAACTCGTCGAACAAGAAGCTCATCCAGGTGCCGCCAGGTCCGCTGTGTCGCGGCCGGCAAGTGTCCGTGACTGGCTACAACTACCAGGCCACGCTGGCCCAGGCAGTTCGTCCATTCTTCCAGAGACCGATAGTGGAAGTGGCCCAGCCGAGCATTCGTGGCCTCCAGCGCGGCGCAACCCGACTCAGCCTTGATGCGCGCCGCGAAGGCAGGTGACGGAACCGTGAACACAAGGCGTCCGCCTTGCCGAAGAGTTCGCGCAGCCTCCCGAACCGCTCCCAGGTCATTTGGAATGTGTTCCAGCACACTGTGGCTGTAGACGGCGCCGTAGGTCGCGGAGGCTGCCGGCAGCGCCGTTCCGTCCGCACGCATTACGGACCGGTACACGCCTGATTGGTGCGCGACCCGAACCTCGCGGGCTACCAGCTCCAGTCCGTCGACCGGCCAATGCGAGCGCAAGACGCAGCGCGCGACTTCACCGGTTCCGCAGCCCAGGTCCAGCACAGGCGCGGCAAACGTCACGTTGCGGAGCATGGCGAACTCGGTGGCGCGCCAGAGCGCAATGGCTGGCTGATGGGGATGCGCCTGCACGGCCAGTCGAAGAATCTCGACGTCGCTTCGGGCTACCAGGGCGGTCGGGAAACGCCCGTCAGCCATCACGCGCGCCGTCAATGAGTTGCCGCATTCGAACGGCATATGTGTGATCGCGCTCGACGCGACGCTTGCCGGCCAGTGTGATCGCGCGCCGCGCCGGCTCGTCGTTCAGGAAGCGGTGAATCGCGTCGACCACGTCGCCGGCGTCCTCGTAAACCGCAAGCTCGGTTCCGATCTCGAACAGATCGTCCATCTGAGCCTTGTAATCCGTGAGCTGAAAGGCGCCGGCGGCCGGGATTTCGAACGTGCGCATATTCGGCCCTTCGCGCATTTGCGCGTGGTGGACGTTCAGCACGATCTTGGCGCCCCGGTAGGCGCGGGCCACGGCAGCCGCGGGAAGAAGGGTCAGGCCGCAATGGGCATCGCGAACGCGATAGCTCGACTCCAGTTTCTCCCATCCACGGCCCCACACGGCCAACGCGACCCCGGAGCGAGCAACGGCCTCCAGGATGTCAACCCTGGACCGATTCGCTGGGAGATGCCCCATGTTGTGTCGTGCGTCTCCGACGAAAATGACGTCCGTCGACTCGTCGTCTGCGTCGTCCCCGGCCCACGAAGCCGGATTCACAGCGTGCGGCAGAAACCCCGCGTGGACCCCGCGCGGTTCAAGACCGGGTGCATACGTCGGATCGGCCAGGTAAAACCGGTCGTATAAGTGTGCCGCTCCGATGATGTTGGGGAACCAGCTCGGATCGTCGCCGCACCATTGCACCACGGGACCGTTCGTCAGATATCGGAGACGCTCAACCGATTCCGGCAGCAGGACTTCGCCCTTCAGGACCAACGTGAACTCCGGCCGGTGCGCCTCGGCGAGGCTAAGCGCGGCCAGGTTGTCCACCCGCGCCGCATCAAATACCCGACCTATTTCGAAGCGATCGGGCCCCACCAGCCTCCGCTGTACCCGCCCCCACAGTCCGACCGGCCGCTCAAGGCTCCGGCTGTACCGAAACGTCCGGACATCGTGCCCCCCGGCCTCGAGCCCCAGCGCGCAGTATTCCGTCCACTGTCCGGTGTCCCATTGCGGGCCGATGAGGAGCACTCGCACGGCGAATTCAGGCAGACGCGGTGCGGCGCTTCCACAGCGCACCGAGCTCAGACCGCAGCGCGCTGCGGTCAATGACGTAGAGAAGTGCGGCGTAGATCAACACGACCACGATGCCGCCCTGGATCAGCAGGACGGCATCAGTCAGCAGCGGCAGGAGAACGAAACGGCCAAACAGCCCGGCGCCTACGGCCGCCAGCAGCGGACGTACCAGGTGGTGCGCGAGCCGCAGGTCGAATTCACGGCGACCTATCGGCAGCAATACCAGAGCCGCCAGGCCCTGCGAAACAGCCAGGCCAATCGGAACTGCCAGGAATCCGGTTCCCAGCGCCATGAGAATCGCAGCCAAACCCCAGGCAGCAGCCGCCCAGCCGAGCGACACCAGAAGAACCGTTTTCGTCTTACCCACGGCGTTCAGAATCGGCGTTATCAGCCCATTGATCGGGATGAGCGCATTGTTAATGGCCAGGACATACAGAGCCGGAACCGCCGGCAACCATTGATCGCCATAAATCAGGCTGGCGATCTCCGGCCCAAACGCAATGACGGCAACGAATCCCGGCAGCGTCACGATCGCATTCCACTTCAGGGTGAGCTCCGCGCCGCGGCGAACCTGCTCGGGCGCATCCTGGATCCGCGCGAACGTCGGCAGGCTAACCCGTGCCACCCACTGCGTGAGAGCCAGTGGCTGCGCAGACACCCGGTTGGCCCAGTTGAGATACCCCGTGGCCGCTGCGCCAAACGCCCGCGGCGTGAAGAGCGGGATGAGCGAATCCTTCAGCGTGATTGCCAGACGCGATCCTTGAAAGCGCGCGCCAAAGCCCATGTGCGGGCGCAGCACGCGTAGATTTCGCGTAGGCACGGGCCACCAGGGTCGCGCCACGACAACCGCCAGCGTAGAGACGAGGCTGGCGCCGACATGTGCGATGACGAGGCTCCAGACGCCAGCGGCGCCGATGGCAAACCCAATGCCGGCGCTGTAGTAAAACAGGGTTCCAGCGATGTCGGCCGCCGCCAGTCGACCGAACTGCAAATGACGCTCAAGCAGGGCCGCCGGGACAATCCGAAAAGCGGTGAAGAAGACCGAAAAGGCGAATACCCGGGTCATCCAGGGATCGATCTGATCATTCAGTAATGCATCAACCGCAAACGGACCAGCAAAAAAGACGATCACGCCACCAGCGAAAACGAGCAGGAGCTGTCCGGTGAACACCGCACGCAGATCGCGGGTTCCTGGCTCGCTGCCGCGCTGGATCAGGCTGGGGTGCAGGCCCAGATCCGCGAACTGCTTCACCAGTCCGGCGAACGTGGCGATTGGAACGATGACGCCGAAGTCTGCGGGCGTGAGCAGGCGGAAGAGGGCAACGCTGCCCAGGAAGGAGACGAGCTTCATGCCGCCTTCGCGCATCCCGAGCGAAATCACCCCCCGGATCGCGCGGTCCTCAAGATCTCCCTGGCGAGCCGCGGGCGCCTCACGGCCGGTCACGCGCGCGGCTCCAAGCGGCTTCCCAACGCGTCGGCGTACACGTCCAGCAGTCGCTCAGCCGATCGGCGCCATGACATCACGTCTGCGCGGCGGCGGGCGCCACTGGCCAGGGACTGCCAGCGACTTCTGTCGGTCAGTACGGTTCGAAGCGCCTCGGTTAATGCGGAAACGTCGTCTGGCGGAACCAGGAGGCCGTTCTCGTCATGCACCACCGGTTCCTCGGCTCCGGAATCTTGTGCGCTGACGACTGGGGTCCCGCAGGCGTTGGCCTCCAGCAGCACCAGACCGAAGCCATCGAAATCGGATCCAGCCAGGCGATACGGCATCGTCACAACACGCGCCCGGTGGTACCAGTTCACCAGCTCGTCCTCGCTGACGACGCCGATCAGCGTGACGAATTGATCGAGCCCAAGCTCGCGAATCCGATCACGTAACCGACCTGCATATCGCGATGACGAACTGACTGGACCGACGACTACGTATCGGCTGGCGACGCCCTCGGACTTCAGGCGCGCAAATGCTTCCAGAGCCAGGTCGAATCCCTTGCGAGGCTTGCACTCACCGACCGAGACGATCAGGCCAGGCTCGCGGGGCGGTGGGTGCTCGCGCTGAAACTCCTTGGCCCGCACCGCAAGCGGCACCACGCTTGTCTGCCGCACGTGGGCATCGCGCTCAACTTGCCGGCGCGTGTAGTCGCTGATGGCCGGCAGACCTCGGGCCCGCCGCAGCGCCCGGCGCAGCGGCCAGCGTTCCATCCGTGGCCGTCCCGATGGCACGGAATACGTACCGACCAGCGAAACGAAATAAGGCCGTCGACCTGCCGCTAGTGCGACGGCCGGCGCGTAGGGCTCCACCATGCAATGAATGACATCAGCACCTCGAAGGGCCCCAAACAGCGGTGGAAGCGTGCGCTGAAGCACTCGCAGTGGATGGCGTCGACCATGCTGAAACGATGGGATCTCCGCGTGGTCCGGGTAATCTCGAAGATCGGCCATCGTTGCCAGGCTTCGAGGGCTGACCAGGCGAACATCCACCCCAGCCCTGATCAGTTCCCGTGCCAATTCGCCGGCGTAACGTCCCCATCCATTCGTCGGGTCAAGCGCATCGCTGACAAGCGCCAGCTTCACCGGCGGTCGACCCAGACTCCCGCAGCTGCCAGCACGATCAGTGCGCCCAGCGCCACGAGTGAGACCACTATCCCTGCAGCGAATCCCGGTGGCGTGTAGGTCATCACCACGGTATGGGTGCCTGAGCTGTCAATCGGGACACCACGCATCAGCGTGTTCACGGTGACCACCTCCGTCGGGCGGCCGTCCACGGTCGCTTCCCAGCCCGGAAACATGGCCTCGTTCAGCACCAGCAGTCCTGGCTGGCTCAGTTCCACCCGGACGGTGACGCGCTGGGCGTCGCGTTCCGGCGGATGCACAACCTCGGTCCCGGCAGCTGGCGTTGGAGAAATGCCTGGATCGCGGTCAACCAGGACGCGGTCGGTACGACCGCCAATGGCCTCCAAGGCCTCGGGCGACTCGGCTTCGGCATCAACAATCCGCCAGTCTCGTGCGACCCAGGCCCGAGGCGCCCAGTCCTGGACTTCGTAGATATACAGCGTCTGGTTCACCGATGCCCACGCGGGCAGCGCGAGGTCCTCCGCCTGAACTTGGCGCAGTGTTGGAATCGCGATTGGAACCCCGGACGTGACGAAGCGCACGTTGGCGGCGGCCAGAGCCGGCACGCGGCGCCTCAGCAACTCGGCCCGCG
>JAPOXI010000003.1:2348-7480 GCA_026707185.1 Chloroflexota bacterium | reverse complement strand
AGCGGCAGCTTGTGAAGCAGCGGGAATCCCAGGCTGAACGAACCCATCGAGAGAATCCAGGTCAGCAGGATCAGCCCGCTGAGAAAGACGACCAGGCGTTGTCGCCAGCCGACGACAACAGCCACCAACGCCAGCGCAGGCGCGGCCAGCCCCAGGTACAGCAACTCCTCGGCGTTCAGCGTCTCGTTCAGCACGCGCGGAATCTCAAATGCCGGATAGAGATAACCCAGGACGAGACTCCACGGCGGGATCGACCCCTGTGATGCAACCGCGAATTCCAGCCCGCCGGCGCGGGCCGAAAGCCCCGTGGTTGTAATCGTGGGTAGGAGACGAACCGCACCCACGGCCAGGCCTGACGCGGCGGCAGCCCCAACCCAGGCCAGACCAGTGACCGCCCGCTGTAGACCTGAGTCCCCCCAGATCCACCAGAAGCGTGTTGCGGCGAAAAGGAGCCAGACAAAGCCCCACAGCAACGCAATCTGGGGATGGCCGGCAAGAACGGTTACCGCGGCGCTGAGGGCCAGGAGGCCGCTGAAGCGGCGCTGCCCGCGCGTGATCAGTTCTATGGCCCCGACTCCGGCCGGTAGAGCAAAAAAGATGTCGGCGTAGTTGAGGAATCGCGAGGTCGCAAATACGAATCCGCCGTACGTAAACAGAAACGCCGCCATGTAGGCGCCAAGCCGTGAGAGACCCCAGACTCGCCCCAGCCAGTAGGCCGCAGCAGCCGCCAGAGCCAGGCCAAGTGCCAACTCGATGAAATAGGCACGCAGCGGTTCGAAGACCCGTAGCAACACCCACGTCAGCGGGTAAAACCACCCGAACTCGGAAAACGCAACCGGGAATCCGGCCAACATGCCGTCGGCCCAGAGCGGAATGCGTCCTTCACGAATGCCATCGGCCAGGAGCGCGTAGCGCGGCTGATAGCTGAGCAGCAGGTCGAGGTCGAGCCAGGCCGAACCAGCAAAGAGCAGATCGCGATAAAGCACCAACAGCGGCGTCAGCAGCCCAACGGCTACGAGTGCGCGGCGCTGCCCGACCGAGGCATGCTCAAGCCCGCCGAGCAGGCGGTCCCAGGCGTCGTTCAGCCGTATCAAGAAGTCGGCGTAGATTCGAGGAACTCGCGGACTGCCGCGGCGCGCTTCGTCCATGTTCGGCTCTCAACCTCCAGACGAGCGGCCTGGGCTAAGCGGGCGGCTAACGCCGAATCTGTCAGCAGCCGCGTCACTGCCGCTGCCAGCGCATTCGGGTGATCCGGCGCTACGAGAAGTGCGTTGCGCTCATCGTGCAGGACCTCGCGCAGTGAGGGTAAGTCACTGGCCACAATTGGACGCTCCGCGGCCATGTACTCGAACAGTTTCAGGGGCGACGTGTGTTCGCGGGAGATGATCTGCCGCGCGCTAAAGGGAACCACGGCCACGTCTGCCGCCACCAGGTACTGGCGAGCCTCCTCGGGCGGCAGGTGGCCGGTGACGTGAACATTCGGGAGGTCGGCGGCGGTCGCCCTGATGCGATCGAGGTCTGGCGAGATTCCGCCGACGATGACCCATTGCACATCCGATTCGGCCTGGCGTGCCGCCTCGACAAGCGTGTCGACACCTTTCCACGGATACAAATGCCCCAGATAGCAGACGAGGGGCGCGTCGCCCGGGATTCCAAGTTTGGATCGGGCGTCCCCCCGGTCCCGACTCGCAAATGCCCGAATGTCCACAGCGTCGGGCGCCACTAACAGACGCTCCCGATCGAACCCGGCGTTGATATACCAGCGTTGCAGGCCCTCGGTGATGGCGATCACCGCGTCCATGCGACGCGCGGCCCACAGGTGCAAGGCCGCCGAGAGACGCGAGCGGGGAACGGTATGCACCTCAAAGCAGAAGCGGGCTGGTTGACCCAACAGCAGCCGCAAGACCGTCAACGGCAGCAGATCGCGGCTGTAGACCACATGCGGCTTCCACCGACGCACGACGGTGAGCGCGGCCACGGCGAACGACCAGAGCTGTAGCAAGTGCGCGACCAGCCTTATCGGACCGTGATTGAGCACCGGCCAGTCAATGGTGACGCGCTTGATGGCGTCGACGGTCGGTAGGCCGACCAACGCAAATACCCTGGGCACGCCGGCATATTTGAACGGGTCGCTCACCGAGCGCATGGCCTCGGTGTTCGCCCGTCGGGCATACGCGAGCAAGACGGTTGCGCCGCCAGATGCAAAACCCGCGGCCATGTGCATGATCTGCAGCGGGTGGGCACGCTCACTGGGGATACGCGCATTCGCAACCATCACGATGCGCGGCGACGCATCCACGCTTAGATCCGATATCTGACGCACACCGTGGCGCCGGCCTCCTGCGTGCCGAGCTCAATGACATTCCCCGCCCGACGCCAGGGGGCATCCGCCGCGACCTGAAGATTCTGCCCCGCGGCCGGCAGCCAATATCGAAGGCCAGGCACGCCTACGGACGTCTCGAGCTGGTCGCTAACGGCAATCTCGCCCGCCGCAACCTTGTACGTTCGCTTGGTTCGCACACCGGCGAGCGCGCTGCCGTCCGCAAGCGCCACGCCAGACGCAACTGTCAGTGCGTCGTCCGTGACCTCGGCCCGGCCCTCGAGCGCGTGGCTGGACAGCCATTGGCGGCTTGCCCGCCACATCGGCGGACCAAACTGTCGCCAGAGCAATCCGAGCGCGTAGCGAAGGCGGCCAGCGCGCAGATGGGATCGCGCAACGTGCATCAGGAATCGAGACTCTTTAGGGGCCAGCACCCAACGTACGTCCGGCAACGGCCAGCGCTTGGACTCCGGCCCGAACTCCCAGGTGGCCTCGGGAACGGCCGGTTCCGGGCGATAGCGAATCCGGTTGCGCCAGCCGTCGCGGGCATTGCCGGCGTAGATCAGACCGCCGCCGCCGACGCGTCCGCCGACCAGCCGGTCGGACGGGCGCTTCTTGGTTCGCACCAGAGCACAAACGCGTGGCGCTTCCAGCCGGACCACGCCGGCGTCCACCGCCAGCGACGGAGCGGCCCGTCCGGCCGCTGGCGGGCTGCTCGGCAGATCGTCGAGCGCGGCCGCAGCGTGCGCCCGCGCCAGCCAGGCGAGGTCGGCGGTGTGCATGTATCGGCAGACAAACGCCGGCGCACCCTTCGTCGCGTCAATCAGCCCACCCTCACCCAGCGCCGCCGCGCTTTGGGCGGCGACGCGACCGGCCAGGGGGAGCAGCGAGTCACGCCCGTCGGCGGCCAGTACATATGCGCCATACGGCGCCGACCCGACCTCCGCATCCGCGTCCCAGAACCACCGCTTGCCCTCCAAACCCAGCGGCATCACACCATCGGGACGAAGCACGAATGCCAAAAAACTGGCGCCATCACGCAAGCGGTTCTCAAACGACGATTCTGCGTCAATGTGCTGCAGGGCGTAGCGAGCGAAGGCCACGCAGCGGCTGTGGTAGTAGACCGTCAGATCGGAAATCCCCACGCCTTCGCCAAGTAGGGCCGCATCGCGTACATAGGCAAACGAGCCGTCCGACCGCATCTCAGCCAGCGAACTCGCCACCGAATCCAGCACCGCCCGTGCCCATGCCGGCTCGTCCAACAGTGCCGAGGCGGCCGCCAGACCCATCGCGCCCCAGAGCCGCTGGTTCACCACCGGCTTATCGATGACGTTCGTGAGCAGATAGGTGTCGCAGCAAAGGCGAATCGCCTGCTCGACCGAGTCGCGATCCGTCGCCGACAGCTCGTCTTCCGCGTGCCGCAGCAGCGTCGCCAGCGCGTCGACGCACTCACCGGCGTCGATGATGTTCGTCGAGTTATTGCGATGATCGTGAAGGCCCGGGAAGAACACCCACGCTCCGTCGGCGCCCGGGTCGGGCGCCAGGCGCGCCACGACCCGCCGCGCTGTCGCGACGGCTCTAGCCAGATAGCGCTCCTGGTTCGTATGTGCGTGTAGCGCACAGTTGATCACGATGCTGCGGGCCGTCTTGCCCGTGTGATCAACCCCGTGTTCCGGGCAGCGCGTGTAGCCGTGGTGGTCCCGCAGTCGCTCAAACGACGTTGATGCCTCGGCCAGCACCCAGGCAGCGCGCGGGGTCAGAATGGACGACCGAACCGCTTCAACCATCGCGGCCCTACGTTCGCTCGCGGATCACGCGCGCGGGCATTCCACCCACGATCGCATACGGCGGCACGTCATCGGACACTACGGCGCGAACGGCCACAACCGCTCCATCGCCGATTGTCACGCCGGGCAGCACGACAACGTCGCTGTAGAGCATCACGTCGTTGCCGATGGTCACCGGCGCGGTTTCGATCGGCGCGTCCAGGGCCGGCGTATCGCGCCGATCGAGCAGATGCCGGTGGGTGTAGATGCTCGAACGGCGTCCAATGTGCGACCGCTCGCCCACCTGGATCCCGCCCGTGCAGTCGAGGCGCGTTTCGGAGAGGACCTCCGTTCCCGCGCCAATTGTCAGCGATGCGCCCGGCGCGCGCCCGAGCTCCCAGCCGGCTCGCACGTCACGCTTGATGCGGACACCCCTGCCCATGATCAGCCGCAGGCCCGCCGGGTAATAGAAGCGTCCGTCTACCCGAACCCGTTGGCCACAGGTCACACCCGTCGCACGACGCAGCAAGGCGGCTCGGATCCGCCAGAGCGCCTTCTGGTACGGCGGCAGCACGTGCAGATCGGGCAATTGACCGACGAGACGTACGAGCTGACGCGACGGGTCCAGGTTCACAACGACGCTTCCGCTTCAGCGACCGAGGGAAACTCCGGTCGCGCGCCTTTCCGCAGCGCGTTGCATACCCCGGCCAGGCGAACTGCCAGGCCCGGGGCGCCGTGCTCCTGCAGCACCGAAGCACGCAACTGCTCGACGACAGCCTGCCGAGAGTCCACGGGCATACCCAGGAGTCGACTCATACCCACCGCCAATTCGTCGCCGGAACTCCCGACCAGGAAGTCACCTGAGTGCTCTCCGAGCACACCGCGGTATGCGTTGTTGTTGGTGATCAGCGGCGTGGCACAGGCCAGCGCCTCCAGCCCCGTCTTGTCCAGCGCCGGTTGCGCGCGCCAGTTCACAAAGACATCCAGCGAACCATAGAACCCCGCCATCGCGTCACCCCGTACAGCGCCAACGAACTCAACGGCGT
>JAPOXI010000003.1:0-2071 GCA_026707185.1 Chloroflexota bacterium | reverse complement strand
CGGATAGCTGTCGAACGAAGCCGTGAGCGCAGCGTCGATCATCCGGTTGGCCCGGCGCAGCATCGGCGTCAGGCCGTGACTGGCGTACCACAGCGCCAGCGGCGTGTTGGCAATTCGGGTCAGCGGCGCAAGCGCCACGGCGTAGGCCGGGACCATGTGGGCCAGAACCGCGTTCGTTCGGCGGCCCAGAATCAGCCGTGTGCTGACAGCGCCGAACGCTATTGCCGCCGACCCGCGCGACCGTCCCCGTTCGCGGCCCAATCCGTACACCGAGACATTCGGCGGCAGATCGACTTCGCCCACCCGCGCGGCCACCACGTGGACTGCGTCCGCCTGCCTTGCTAATTCGGCCGCCCACGTATGTGCCACCGCGAGATTGGTGCTCGCGCGGTCGAGCGCCTGGGTCACGAATAGCAGGCGGAGATCGTTTTCCGAGGGCCTGCTCATGCCGCCCCGTCCTCGGCCAGACGGCGATAGGCGGCGGCGTATGCACCCAGCACGGCCGACTTTTCGAAGCGCTTTGTAGCCGCCCGTGCGGCACGGCCTACAGCAGACAGCCCGTCGGAATCACGGAATGTGCCGCTCACAAGTTTGGCGCCGACATCGGGACTCCATGGCAGCAACCAGCCGTTGGCACCGTGGTCGATAGTCTCCGGCATCACGCCGACCGGTGTAGCGAACACGGGCGTGCCGCACGCCATCGCTTCCAGGCACACCCGCGGGCCTCCTTCGCTGAGCGACGGAGCAATGAGCGCACGCATGCGACGGTAGAGCTTGGCCAGGTCGGAGGGACTGTCGAGCCAGTCAATGAAAGTGACGCGGTCCAGAATGCCGGTACGTGTCAGCTTGCGGCGCAGCGGATTGTTTTCTGGCCCCTGACCGGCAACCACGAACCGCGCTTGGGAATCCTGCGACGCAAGGGCAGCGAATACGTGCGTCACGTAGCCGAGATTCTTGTTGGCCACCAGACGTCCAACGAAGCCGAGGGCGAATTCCCGCACCACCTCGCCCGGGGCAAATACCTTCCGATCGATATACGCGGACGGCAGAATCAGCATCCGTTCGCGCGGCACGCCCCAAGCTGAAAGCAAGTCGGGCACTTCTCTCCGATTGACCACACGTATGGCAGCCGCGCGACGAGCGACGCTTGTCAGATAGGCACGGTAGATAGACTTCGCCAGCGGCTCCCACCACTGCGCGCGCTTTGGGTGACCCGGCACGTGGTGAATCTCGCTCACAAAAGGCGTATTGCAACGACGGGACAGCCACGAGGCCGCCCGACCGTTGGCGAAGATGCCGTAGTCGTGCGTGACGATCAGGCCATGACCATGGCGCTGCAGCAGGTCGGCACCGCGGCGTCGCATCCAGGCCGACTGCCGCAGCCGCGAAACCGGTGCCGGCTCCACGTGCACGCCCGGATACGGCTCTACCCTCTGCGCGCCCTCTGCCCGTGGCGCCAGCACATCGATACGATCGAACTCGGCCGCCAGACCTCCCAGCGTCGTGTGAAACGGCCCACGGCGACCCGTGGTGACATCTCTGTCGCCGCTGAGCATCAGCAGCCTTGCGCTCATGAAGCGGCGCGAGGCGCGGAACCGGTGACCTCGGAGAGGATCTCCATCGTTTCGTCAACGAGCCGGTCCCACGCAAAGTGATCGAGACCCTCCGATCCGGCCCCCGTCAGACGCTCGGACAGCTCACGGTCGGTCAGCAAGCGGTTGACAGCATTCACGAATGCGCAGTGGTCGCCGAGCGGCGTCAGCAGCGCGTTTTGCTCGTTCGTCAAGATTTCGCGGTTTCCGCCGATATCCGTCGTGACAATCGGCGTGCCAACGACGCGCGCTTCCACCAGTGTGTGCGAGAGACCTTCGTACGACGTGTTCAGCACAAACACGTCAGCGGCGCGCAGATACAGCCCAACGTCTCGATGCGCCACCCGGCCCACGAAGCGCACGCGGTCAGCCAGGCCCAGTTCCGCAGCGAATCGTTCCAGGGCCGGTTGCTCCGGCCCGTCGCCAACGATGGCCAGCACGGCGTCATTCGCAAAGTCCGGCACCATGCGGAGCAGGTC